>CAYFYW010000326.1:0-1967 GCA_964347425.1 uncultured Nitrospirales bacterium | reverse complement strand
TGGTATGAGCGTTGGTGAAAAAATAACACCGATGGACTGTTTTGTCGAAAGAACCAAGCACTGGCTTTGGACAATAGTAGTCTTCGTGTTTGGAACCATTGTCTATGCAATCGTAACATCCTCCGGACAGGAATCTGCTTATTCGGCCGCGGGTCGCGAGTTTCCACAGGCAGGCCAATTCCAGAACACAGCGTTAACTCGCTGTCCTTATTGTCCCGGTTTTCTTGATGCTCAGGGAAGATGCAATGTTCCCGAGTGCCCAATTTACAGTCCAAACTGGGGGGACCCGTTAAACTCCAAGGACATACCTGTAAGGAAAGTGCTAATCAAAGAATTGTCTCTGGAAGTGAGCGCCTCAGAAGGCAGGAAAAGCGTAGTCATTTGTTCGGTTTACAGCGGCGGTAACGCGGAAAAAGCTGGTTTGCGCGTTGGTGATAGAATTGTACGGTTCAATGGTCGCAATATCAAAACCGTTAAACAGTTCAAATCGACTGTTGCTCGGGCAAAACCCGAAGCAAATGTGAAAATACGGGTCATTAGGAACAAAAAGAAAATAAAATCTATCATCATGATTGGCGAAGGTGAAATGGAAGGTGTAACCGTGCCAAGGAAACGTGGCTGAGCGTTTTACAATGAGTTCGTCGAAGCAGACTGATATAGAAAAACAAAAACTAAAAGAACAAGCTGAACGGTTGTATCTCCAGGGTCTGCATGCTTTCGCTGGCTCTGTCGACCCTGCGGATACCAAAAGGATGAAACTCGCAGCCAGTCTTTGGCAACAAGCGTGGGAAATGTATCTCAGGGCCGGTGATAAAGATAAGGCTAAGGAATTAAAGAAGTCATTGGCCGTCCTGTATAAAAAGGAATACCTGAAATTGCGTAAGAGTGAAGAAAAACAAGAGGGTATTATCGGGAAATTCAAAGACTGGTCTATGTTTTTTAAAATCGGATGTTTTGGTTTTGGCGGGCCAATGGCGGTGTTTACTTTGTTGGAGGATGAATTAGTAGGCGAAAAGCGGATTCTGACTGGGCAAGATTTTCTTGAAGGTGCAGTGTTGGGCGATGTTTTGCCGGGGCCGGTAACAATGGATATTGTAACTTATACAGGCTATAAGCTGAAGAAATGGTCTGGTGCATTAATTTCAACGCTGGTCTTTATCCTGCCGTCATTTGTTCTAATGACCGTTCTTGCTATGCTTTACGACAAATACAGCGTAACACCTAAAATTGCCGGTATACTCCAATGTTTAGGCGCTGCTGTTACCGGCTTTATACTATCTGTAGCTCTCAAACTCACTAAAGCGGAAATGAAAGATTATCGTGAATTGTGTGTTTTGATCTGGGCTTTTGCTTCAGCATTAATCTTTAAGCTGGACATTGTGGTAATAGTAGGGCTTTGCGGATTAATAGGCGTAGTTATTTATCACGATGAGCCGAAAAAGCCTTAACTAAAAATGATAAGTTCATTACTTAAACTATCCTGGGTGTTTCTGAAGATAGGCGCCTTCACTTTTGGCGGGGGTATCGTCATAATCCCAATGGTGGAAAATGAA
Source organism: uncultured Nitrospirales bacterium (assembly GCA_964347425.1). Taxonomy (GTDB): domain Bacteria; phylum Nitrospirota; class Thermodesulfovibrionia; order UBA6902; family BMS3Bbin08; genus CAYFYW01. The sequence goes on along the minus strand of CAYFYW010000326.1, from coordinate 414 downwards.
GTAGTCAATAATTACGCATGGCTCACAAAAGCAGAATTTATTGATGCAGTTACTTTGGGCCAAATCACACCTGGGCCGGTCATAATTTCTGCGACATTTATAGGATACAAAGCCTGTGGCATTTTGGGCGCAATAGTTGCTACTTCAAGTGTGATTTTGCCGTCATTTGTGATGATCTGTCTTGCTACTGCCGCAATAAAAAAGTTCCGTGAAAATAAAACCTTAGCAAATTTTCTTCGCGGAGCACGCGTGGCGGTTATCGGTATGGTTTTCGACGCCGGCGTAAGTATCGGCAGAAGCTCTTTGGTGGACCTTAAGACGGTTTTAATTGCTGCAGCAAGCATTATTTGTTTGTTTAAGTACAAAGTAAATCCGATCTGGGTCTTGCTTGGCGCAGGGGTTGTCGGATTAGTA
>CAYFYW010000325.1:0-4118 GCA_964347425.1 uncultured Nitrospirales bacterium | reverse complement strand
GCTCAAAACATCCTTGAAACTGCTATGCATAAACTCGGGCTCTCTGCAAGGGCGTATACAAGGATCCTGAAGGTCAGCCGCACAATATCCGACCTGGCAGCATCAGAGCAGATTAATGTAGAACATATCTCAGAGGCGATTCAGTACAGGACTCTTGATAGAGGAGTGTTTTGAAGAGACTACCTACACATCCCGGCAAAATCCGAAAAAAGGGAATTAATGAAACCTCTGAAGATAACACAATCGCAATTAGCAAGAAAGCTTAATATTGGGATTATCTCCCGTTCAAATGTTGCATTGCACGACCTGCCCTGCTATTTTCTATCTTTATGAGTATAGTTTTAGTGCCTATTGGCAAGTTAGATAAAGAGGTCAACGAGGCGCTGAAAGATACTCTAAGCAAGGTATTTAATAGACGGGTATCCGTTGGCAAAGCAATGCCTGAGCCGGATTATGCCTTCAACGAGAAAAGAAATCAGTATTTATCTACAGCTATATTAAGTGTGCTCATGGAAGAAAAAGAATACGCAACGTATGAGAAGGTTCTGGGGATTGTTGATCACGATCTGTATGTTCCTGAGTTAAATTTTGTCTTTGGAGGGGCAATCAGAAAAGTGGCGGTGATCTCCCTTGCCCGTTTGAGGCAAGGGTTTTACGGCCTACAAGAAGACAGTAGACTTTTTTATAAGAGGACGCTAACAGAGGCTGTTCATGAACTAGGTCATACTTGTGGATTAGGTCACTGTAGGAATCCTCAATGTGTGATGTTTTTTTCCAATAGTTTGATGGATACAGACAGGAAGGGTTCGGAATTCTGTCCGGTGTGCAAAAATAAGCTTTATTAATGACACTTCTCCGCTTTGCTGCAAGGAAGGTGGCTTCTGCTTTTAGCTTTTATGATAGAAACCCTTGCATAATTAAAGTAGTATAAAGCATATCAAAAATCATCACGGGGCAATGGAAAAAGGGTATCCAAGATATATAAAGCCCGGACACAGACCCTTTGATCCCTTACAGCTTGCAGCGTGGACTGAGGAAATTGTCTGTAAAAACTCAAGGAGAAGGTACACAGATTTCTACTGCACAGGGGTCTATGGAGGCATATCCACAGGCTATGTTGTTGGCTGCTGTCTGAGGTGCACCTTCTGCTGGGTTGATTTCTCCAGGGACTTCCCGGAAAAATTCGGCAGGTTTTATTCAGCCCATGATGCCTTTGAACAACTCTTAAGAAATGCAAAAAAGAAAAGGGTAAAGAGAATGAGGATATCAGGCGGAGAGCCAACTCTCTGCCGCAACCATCTGCTCGGTTTTCTAGACTTGATTGAAAGAATGGACTATCTGTTTATCCTTGAAACAAATGGCATACTTTTTGGCGCTGATAGGGGATACGTCGAGAACTTGACTAAATACACAAATATTCATGTGAGGGTATCCATTAAGGCAGGCACACCAGAAGGATTTGAAAAAAGGACAGGTGCAAAAGGTGATTCTTACGAGCTCCCCTACAATGCCATTAGAAATCTTGCGAAAAAAAAGATATCCTTTCACGTAGCAGCTATGAGTGACCCCAGACTGATGCCTTCTGAGGAAAGGGAAGCCATGATAAAAAAGCTAGATGAGGTTGGGTACAAAGACTTTCCGGAAGAAGAAACCTGTGACCCCTATCATCACACAATGTACAGGCTTGAAAAGGCAGGTCTGACAATATTTAACACAAATTCACCTTCGCAAATTTAACAGTCTCAAACATCGGTGGGGTCAGGTCTTGTAATGCAACATAATGCGTTGTATACGCCGACTTGGCAGCATCAGAGCAGATTAATGCAGAACATATCTCAGAGGCTATCCAGTACAGGAAACTGGAAAGAGGGGAATCTTAGACTCAATCGTTTCAGAAATTTTAAATGTCAAGATGTGACTCCACATGCCATCTTGATGATAAGTCAACTTATTCAACAACGTCCCCTCTGTTTCCTGCCACTTACGACAATTAAACAAATACAAAGCCTCTTTAAGAAAGTTGATGTGCCTGTGAGTCCGTAAACCCACTCATTGTATAAAACCTCAAACCTATGTCAGAGGCATATTGTAGGACATTTTCTATTTTAGAAATAGGGGTATTGTTTTGTCCGCTTTCATTTGAAGGTTTATGGGTAAACAGGCTGAGAATAGTCCCTGTCTCTTTTGCTGTGTCCAATTCATCAAAGATTCTTTCTTCCCCACCAGCACCGTCTATCCCTCTGGCACAAATAAGGCGTGTCCCTTGCCAATAAATGGAATTGTTATACTTATATGCATTATCCCACTGACAGGCTGTATCGTGTACTGTAGCGTCCCTGATAGTATCGAAATAAGCAAGCAAGGCGTTGTCTGTTTCTTCTGAGTTTTGACCCCATGGGTAAGCAAATGAGCGGATATTAAAGCCATGCGCCTGTAAGGATTCAATACAAGGCATGATATCTGTCTGAATGTAATCTTGCATATCAGCGTATTCTAAAGCGTGATTGTGGCTATAACCATGACAGCCGATCTCATGACCATCTGCCTGTAATTTTTTAAGCATGGTTATTTCCTGATTTGTCAGAGAATGGGGGTAAGATATGAAAAAAGTCACTTTAGCGTGGTACCTATTAAAAAGGTCTTTAAGACTATACCAGCCTTCAATATAATCATCATCAAAAGAAAGGGCTAAACCCGCAGATATCTTATTAGGTGCGGTCAGTACTTGACCGCAGGATATAGATATGACAATGATAAGAATTAAGGGGAAATATCTCATTAATAAGTATACAATAATTTGACACTTTTATCAAATTTATTGTAAAATATTAGTACAATGGTTGCTTTTCCCGATAAAGCTGTGTCTAACGAAGATGCAATCAATGGCCTAAGAGTCTTACTAGAGAATATTGTCTCTGTGATCCTTCCTAACGACGAGCCATTTATACAGAAATTACGTCATCTTACGTTTATTTACGATGAAAGTTTAGACCAGTATTCTGATGAAGACATAGAGAAAGCCTTAGATAGATAAGCTCTCTAAATTACAAAAAAAACAGAATTAATTACCCCTTTTTTTCTTCTTTAATTTTCTTTAACAGCCGATAGTCTTCAATTTGTTCAAGAGAGCGGAATCCCTTATTTGACGCAAACGTCCAATTTCTCCCCTCTATGCTCCTAGCCGCGAATATTCTATTACTTGCCTGACATGGATATACTCAAGCACAGGCAGGGGGGAGACCCCGAAGCCCCTTTCTGCCAGTAAGAATTCTTTTTGATTAAATGCATAGTTTAAGGTAAACTTGTGACTAACTCGTATTCAAATGTTGTATTGCGTTCACAACGTCCTGATGATCGGGCCACCCGGCTCAGGGAAAACAATGCTCCCCACCATACGTTGTCAGATGTGGCCATGGTCGGCGGGGGACAGATTCCAAAACCGGGAGAAGTCAGCCTCGCCCACAACGGTGTTTTATTCCTGGACGAGCTTCCCGAGTTCAAAAGAAACGTCCTTGAGGTGCTGAGACAGCCAATTGAAGACAGCTCCGTAACAATCTCCAGGGCAACAAGCTCCATCACCTATCCTGCATCAATCATGCTTGTATGCGCCATGAATCCCTGCCCCTGTGGATACATGGGAGATTCACATCATCAGTGTACCTGCACACCATCACAGATACAGCGCTACAGGCAGCGGGTGTCCGGTCCGTTACTGGAGCAGTCGCTTATTAATTAATGCCCATGACCTTTACTCCATTCAGGTAACAGAACGATACAATTGGGGTTAAGTCCCTGGTTTTTTAATGTATCGATGCTTGCCATGGCCTCGCCTTTTGCCAGATCAACCACAGTAATGGAACCCTCACTCATTCCGGGAAGGTTGAGTAGATTGTTCTGTACGAAGGCGTATCGCTCATCTGGTGAGAAAACCACATGATGGGCACCCGCTGCGGTAGGGATCGTCTTCAACAGCTTCGGATGCTTCGGGTCCTGGCTGATATCAAAGATGTTCAAATGACCGGGCATACCAGTAGTGACAAAGAGCCGGTCCGCTTTCTCGTTGAAGGATATAACTAGCGGAACGCCGCTTCCGATTGATGCAAAATCAAAGGCCTGGT
>CAYFYW010000324.1:0-1972 GCA_964347425.1 uncultured Nitrospirales bacterium | reverse complement strand
AGGACTCGCTAGTCTAATCGTTATGCTACCTATGTATTTGCTCAGAGTCAGACGCGAAGAGAAAATGATGCTTAAACATTTTGGAGAGGAATACCGCACTTACATGAGCCAGACTGGTCGAGTCTTTCCGCGTCTATTGTAGCGTTATTTGAAATTATCGGTGGAGACGTTAACCTTCATCTTGGAGGGACGCCTCAACGTATACCAGTCCCTGGTACACATAGGATAGGAGACATGAAAACATGGAAGGAAAGATTTGCTTAGTTACCGGCGCGAATTCGGGAATAGGGAAAGCAACCTCCCTGGGCTTAGCGAGGTCAGGTGCGACAGCTGTCATGGTTTGCCGGACCAGAGAAACAGGTGAGGCTGCTATGACCGAGGTAAAAGCAAAAAGCGGCAGTGAAAAGATTTACCTGATGGTTGCGGATCTGGCTTCACAACTCTCTGTACGCCGTTTAGCTAGGGACTTCGAGGGAAAATTCTCTAATCTTCATGTTCTGATCAATAACGCTGGTACCTATTCTACTAAGCGTCAGGTTACCGCAGATGGCATAGAAATGACATTTGCCGTCAATTACTTGGCACGCTTTTTGCTGACGAACCTTCTACTGGACACTCTGAGGAATAGCTCGCCAGCACGAGTAATTGATGTAGCAGGAGCATATCACAGTAAAGGTAAAATAGACTTTGATGACCTTAACGGTGAAAAGTTCTACAACGGAGCTCGTGCTAACAATCAATCAAAACTGGCCAATGTTCTTTTTACATATGAGCTTGCCCGTAGGTTAAAAGGAACCAATGTTACAACCAATTGCCTTCATCCAGGCGCCGTTGCGACACCACTCATCGAAAAAGACCCATATTATCCCAGCTACCTTAAATTTCTATACCGATTGTTCAAACCTTTTCTCAAATCACCGGAGAAAGGAGCAGAAACTATACTTTATCTCGCGTCGTCACCTGAGGTGGAACACACAACCGGAAAATACTTCGTTAACAAGAAAGTGACTCGGTCATCGAAGGAGTCATATGATGAAGCGCTTGGAAGAAAGCTTTGGGAAAGAAGTCTGAGATTAACAAAGTTAGACAAAGAACTGTAAAGCAGGAGGTTCCTCTTGAAAGTAAATAAGGCAACCGTCAAGACCGGGCAAAAACCACATACACACAAGGTGGAATTACTACTGAAGCATTTCGGCGTTAACACTCATTTACTTCAGATCGGATTTCGTTGTTGGGTAATAGAAATTCTGATTTCTGGCCTCAACTTCTTTGTACTAATGAACCTCATTTATGAACCGAGGTGGGGATACCTTGCAGCACATCAAATCGGCATGTCCACACGAATAGTGTACATCTTCGTTATCGCGTATTTCTTATTGAGATGGGTGAAACAATATACAGTCAAAGACCTAATTCATGTGGGATTTTTCTGGTTAGGATTAACGCTGATATTCGAGTGGGGAGGCAGTTTCATTCTCAGAAGACCTGTCTCAGAAATCCTGGAAGGTTGGAATATCTTCGCTGGGTATATGTGGCCTTATGTATTGTTGACCTATCTTCTGTCGAATCTTATTGTTGGTGTGACCTTACATCCAGGGCGAAAGGAAACGGGCTAAAAGGCCTTAGTGGAGGTCTAACACAGGATGTATTCAAAACCTGGAGTAATACGAAGGGGATTAGCCTGGATATTTGATATTGCTTTCTTATCTGTCTTTTTCTTCCCGATAACGTATTTGTACTCTGGTGTATGGGTGATGGGACCTTCCCAACATCTATGGGGAATATTCGATCACATATGTGGTGTTTTCTTGTTCATTATCTTTGCCTATCTTATTGTCATGGAAGCCTTTATCGGCTGGACCGTTGGCAAAAGGCTTTTGGGCATGAAAGTAGTGGATGGCAATGGCAATCATATTGGGCTGCGGAAATCAATAATAAGAAATCTATTACGCATTGTCGACGGACTGCCAGC
>CAYFYW010000323.1:0-7080 GCA_964347425.1 uncultured Nitrospirales bacterium | reverse complement strand
ACAAAAAGGGGTATCACTTTTATTATTTTAGATTGCACTTTTTTAAATAGAACAAATTTGCTCTGTGCCGAAGGTGTTGAGAGTATGGGGAAGTCAGACCGGGGTAAGACGAGGAAAGAATCTAAAAAAAACTTACTTCACTATTATCCCTGCATAACCAACGACATATCCATAATCACCGCTGACATCACCTGAGGTCATATATTTTATAAGCGTAGATGCTTTCGCACCCAATTTTTTGGCAGCATAAAGCATTGCCGTCGCAGGTGCAAAACCACACATGCTTATGCCCTTTTTTATAACGGTTTGATAGAGTCCTTCAGGGTCGAGAGCAAGGATTCTCTCAATGGCCATTTGGTCTTTTGCCCTTGCGACAGAATCTGTTTCATAATGGCTCATATCGGAACTTGCTATAATCGTAACGGAATATTCTGTGTCCTTGATTACCCCTGCCAGTGTGTCACCAAGCTCTCTGCAATGCGCCAATGAGTCCGTCATCATAGTAATCGGCACAATTTTTACATCCGAGGAAAACTGAAGAATGAATGGAAGCTGGACTTCAAGCGAATGTTCCGATGAATGGGCAACGCTATCCTCCTCAATTATTTCGGTATAACCCAGTAATTTCCCTGCAAGGAGGTCATCTATCATCAAACTACCTGTCGGAATTTCCCATTCACCATAAGCCATTATTGAAATACGCTTGCCTACACCGATATGATTAGGGCCCACAAGCACAAAAGTATGTGGAAACTCAATTTTTGAATAGACTGCTCCAGCTACTGCGCCGGAGTACATAAGCCCTGCGTGCGGAGAGACCATACCAATGGCTTTTTCTTTTTGTGCAGATACTTCAATATACCTCTGGACCTCTTTCGAAAGCCCCGAAGAAGATGCTGAATAAAATTGTCCGGCTACTGCTGGCCTGCGTCTCATTGTTGATTTTTTAAAACACTTCGCGGTCAGTATAGTCTTTGAATTTAGTAATTTTATCAAGGAAGGTGAGTTTTACCCTCTTGGTTGGTCCATTCCTCTGCTTGGCTAAATCCAGGTCAGCTGTGCCCTCTTCCGCATCCTTCGCCTTATAATAATCCCCTCTGTAAAGAAATAATATAGTGTCTGCATCCTGCTCTATTGCCCCGGATTCCCTTAAATCAGCGATGATTGGGTGCTTGTCTTCCCCTCTCTGTTCACAGCTCCTGTTAAGCTGACTGATTACAATTATAGGTACTGATAGGTCCTTTGCAAGCGCCTTAAATGAGCGGGAAATATCCGAGATCACCTGCTCCCTGGCGGTAAAACTCCCTTCGCCTCTCATAAGCTGAAGGTAATCAACGATGATAAGTCCCAGCCCGTGTTCTGCCTTGAGCCTGCGCGCCTTTGCCCTCATCTCAAGTACTGAGTTAAATGAATCGTCTATATATATTGGTGCTTCAGCAAGTCTTCCCGCTGCATTTACAAGCTTTCTGTAATCTTCCTTAGAATGATAACCGGAGCGAACACTTTTGGAATCCACCTCTGCTTCGGAGCATACCATCCTTAACACAATAAGCTCCCTTGACATTTCCAGGCTGAATAAGGCAACTGGCACCTTAACCTCGATGCCGACATGAGACGCAATATTCAGGCAAAAAGCGGTCTTACCCATACCCGGTCGTGCTCCGACCACTATCAAATCCCCGGGGTGAAAACCGGTCGTAAGTTCATCAAGGTCCGTAAATCCCGAAGGAAGACCGGTTATGAGCTCTTTCTTATTGTACAGCCTGTCTACAAGTTCAATCGTGTCTTTTAATACATCTTTAACATGAAAAAAAGAGCTCTTGATCATCTTTTCGGACAGCGAAAAAACCTTTGTCTCTGCCGTATCAAGGAGTTCTTTTACTTCAACCCCCTCGTCATAACTCATTGAGACAATTTCTGTGGCTGTCCTGATAAGATTTCTTAAAAGGGCTTTTTCTTTTACTATCTTTGAATGGTACCTAACGTTAGCCGCGGTTGGCACATGATTAACAATGGAACTAAGGTAAGAGGCGCCCCCCACTTCTTCAAGCTGCTCTTTCCTGCTCAGCTGCTCGGTAAGTGTAATTAAATCAATTGGTTCATTTTTTTCATAAAGATCCTGCATTGCAACGAATATCTTTTTGTGGGAATCTTTATAAAAATCTTGAGGGGCAAGCACCTCTAATACAGATGCAATGGCTTCATTTTCAAGCAGTACAGCACCAAGCACAGACTGTTCTGCTTCGATATTCTGGGGCGGCAAGCGGTCCAAGGTAGCTTCGAGTTGTTTCATAGGAACCCGGCTATTACTGTAAGTTTTTTCCCCCGTTAAAATTTTCTGTCTTATTAAGGGGGAGAACTTCTAAATTTATAGTTGCTGTTATTTCTGGATGGAGTTTGACCTGTATTTTATACGTACCCAAACGTTTTATGGTCTCATCCGGCAGCATAATCCTGCGTTTATCAATCTCTACACCATGCTTTGATATAGCCTCGGCGATATCCTTACTTGTTACGGAACCGAATAATTTACCGTCCTCTCCAGCATTGGCCTCTATATTCAAAGTTATACCGGACAGTTTACGAGCTATTTCCTCCACTGCGTTTTTAACTTTTTTTACCTTTTCAAGGACAATTCTTTTCTCATGCTCAAATCTTTTTACGTTCTTGGGGCTTGCCTCTACAGCCAGATTCCTTGGAAGTAAATAATTCCTCCCGTAACCGTTGGATACATCCACCACAGTGCCCATAATACCAAGATTTTTAACATCCTCTTTTAAGATAACCTTCATGACAGCTCTCCTGTATATTTCAAGATTTTAGTTTTCCGGGACTTAAACCTGAACTATAAAAACATTGTAACCTAATAAAAATTAAAAATCAAAAGTAAAGATGCATAAATACAAATCAAAATGTAAAAACTGTTCCCCATCCTTTAAAAGGGGGGGCATTTTTTTAATCCTTTTTTGACCTTTAATTTGTCATTCTGGTTTTTTATCTTTAATTTTTGATTCATTCCTTTATTGACCGTTGTCAATCTGGGGGAAATATCTTACCCGGATTCATAATGCCTTTTGGATCGAAAACTTTTTTTAAAGACTTCATAAGTCCGATACTATGAGGGGAAAGCTCCATCCCCACATATTTAGCCTTGGTGAGGCCAACACCATGTTCCCCTGAAATAGTTCCGCCAAGCTTCAGAGTAGCCTCAAAAATCTCTTTTACAGAATCATTTGCTCTTTCATATTCTTCTACGCGATTTTTATCAGTCATTATATTCACATGAATATTTCCATCGCCCGCATGCCCAAAATTTACTATTTTTACGTTGTGCTTATTCCCAATTTCCCTTAATAAACGAAGCATTTCAGGGATTTTGCTCCGCGGAACTACTATATCTTCATTGATTTTTGAAGGACTTATTCGATAAAGGGCCGGTGATACAGACCTCCTCGCTTCCCAGAGCCGCTGTCTTGCAAAAACGTCACCCGCAACTCTGACATTAGCGCCAAGCGAAGCGCAAACAGAGGCTATTTTCTCAGCGTCTCTCTGTACTGAAACCCCGGGGCCATCCACTTCTATTAACAGCAAAGCCTCTGTGTTTTTAGGAAGACCGAAAGGTTTATAATCCTCAACGGCACAGACTGTCTCGTCATCCATGAACTCAAGGGTACTCGGAATTATTCCTGACGCAATTATTTTTGGGGCAGCTTCAGCTGCACTATTTAGTCGCGTGAACGAACATAAAAGTGTTATCGTTTCTTCGGGAAGAGGCAGAACCTTTAAAAAAATCTTTGTTACAACCGCTAAGGTTCCCTCGGAACCAACTATAAGTCCCGTCAAATCATATCCGACCACTCCTTTATGCGTCTTTGCTCCTGTAGTAAGTACCCTGCCGTCGGGAAGCACGATTTCAAGACCGAGGACATAATCTCTCGTTACCCCGTATTTTAACGCCCGGGGGCCCCCGGCATTTTCTGCGACGTTCCCACCCAATGTACAGAAGTCCATACTCGCCGGGTCAGGGGGATAAAAAAGCCCTCTGGGTTCCAATACCCTCTGCAGGTGAGAATTGATAACCCCGGGTTCCACAATCACGACATGATTCTCCTCGTCAATATCCAGGATTCTGTTCATGGTCTCCATGGAAAGGATAATCGAATCTTTCACCGGGACGGCACCCGCTGTCATGCCCGAGCCTGCCCCCCTTGGAACCAGCGATATCCCCTGCTCAAACGCAAAAGCTGCGGCCTTTGATACCTCGTCCGTACGAACAGGCCTTACCAGGGCAACGGGAAGCCCTTCGCTGGAAGAGGCATCAAACCCGTAACAAAAGAGATCTTCTTTCTCTGTTGATACCCTTTCAGGAAGTATATCTTTAATGTTTCTCATCCGTTGTAAGCGATAAATCAATATAACGCAACAAACATGGCAAGTAGTTCGTAGTTAAATGGTTAAGGGAATTTTTAACACTTATGTTTTATTGATTTCCCGACATTCTAATTTATGGAGGGATTAATCTGTCACCCGAAACTTTGTGCCATGGGTTCCATCACCAAGAGCAGGAACACTGTCCTCGAGAATCTGTTCAATTATAGAGTCTAAAAAGGCTTCTTCATCCTTCCCCATATTTTCAAAATCCACGGCAACATGACTAAGCGTGTATTCCTTATCATCCTTTTTGACGGTGCCTTTCAGAAGGATCCTCATCACCTTGGCACCAAGGTTTACTTTTTTATCACCATAGCTTATCTGAAACTTATAATGGCTGTTCATTCTCAGATGATTCGTGGTTTCAAAAAGCATGCCTTTGGTATTTATCTTGGAAGTACTGACCTCACCGCCGCCGACCATCTTTACCGACAACTTTCCTTTTACCTCAACACCGTCGAACTCTATTTCTTTCATTTGACGGCCTCTGCCAGATGCATTGAAACAACTTTTGATATGCCGGGTTCCTCCATAGTGATTCCATAGAGATAATCGGCAACCTCCATTGTCCTTCTGTTGTGGGTAATAATAATAAATTGAATATTTTTTGAAAGCTCTGACAGCAATGAGGTGAATCTGTCCGTATTTGATTCATCAAGCGGAGCGTCTACCTCATCAAGCAGACATAGAGGGGTAGGCTTTATCATAAACCCGGCAAACAGAAGAGACAGTGCTGTTAATGCTGTCTCACCACCTGAAAGAAGCATTAAATTCTGAAGTTTTTTACCCGGGGGCTGAGCGACTATGTCAATTCCTGCTTCCAGAATGCTTCCGTCAGTGAGTATGAGCTCTGCCCTGCCCCTGCCAAAAAGGGTGGTAAAGACCTCCTTGAATTTCTCATTCAGAGATTCAAAGGCATCTGTCAGTCTTTTCTGGGTTGTCACGTTTATCTTTGATATTGTCTCCTGAAGACTCTCTATTGACTGCAGAAGGTCGTCCTGCTGTTTTCTCAGGAAGTCAAATCTTGTTTTAAGCTCTTCTAATTCCTCAAGTGTGCCGAGGTTGACGGGCCCTAACTCCTGAAGTTTTTCTCTCAGGCCCGGTAATTTTTCCTCTTCCTCCGGCAACACGGTATCGGGCTGCATTTGTTCCCCGATGAGACCGTCAAGTTCAACAGAATAAGTCTTTTTCATGTCTTCCCCTGTATGACTAAGCCTCAGAGATAGCTCGGTCTTTCTTACCTCTACATGGGAAAGCTCTTTGCGAATAGAGGCGAGTACATCAATGTGCGTTTTCTGCTGTTTTTCAATAAGATTCAGCTCTGCCATTTTGGCCTCGAATATTTCCTTAAGCTCGGAAGACCCCTCCTTGAGTTCAGCTATAATTGACACAGACGACTTAAGAGAATCCTGCCTTTTCTTTATCTCGTCCTCTTTCTGTTTGATATTTGATTCAATCTCGAAATGTTCCTCCGACATTTCTTCTTTCTTCCTCTCTATCCCGGAGAGTTCCGAACTAAGCCTCTCACCTTCTCTCGTCAGTGATTCTATCTTCTCCTCAACTGATTTGCGGGACAGCATAATCTCCGTGAGTTCAGAACGAGACGTTTCCAGTAAAATCTTTTTATCCCCGATCTTTATCTGAATTTCCTTCATCTCCTCCTCGGCAGAACGCCGTTCATCCTGAAGGGTGTCACAGACTCCACTTTTTTCGCTTAGGACCTGTCCTGTCCTGTCTTTTTCTTTTATATCTTCTTCTAATTCGGCTGTGAGAAATTCCAATCTTTTCATCTGTCTGATTTCTTCCTCCTGCATGTTTGTTACCTTTAATTGCGATTCATGCAGAGACTTTTCCAGGCCGGATATTTCCCCCTCCAGTGATATGAGGCTATCTTCAAGAAAGTCAATATTGCTCTTAAGAGATGTTACCTTTCCTTCTGCTGACAGGATATGGACTTTCCTGTCTTCTATATTTTTTTCAAGCTCTCTTACTTCACGTTTTATTTTTAGAAGACCTTTTTCTATGCCGCCGAATACAACACCGGATGGCTCAAGAACCTCCCCGTCAACAGTTACAAAATATTTAGCACCTGGACTGTTTGAAGATTCTGGAAGCGATTTATGCCACAGATCAAAAGCGGTATTTAAATTATTCACGATAATTACATCACTCAATAATGTTGCCGCAACCTTGTCAAAGCCTTCTCTAATTTTGACAAAATCAATGGCTTTGCCTATAGCACTATCCAGGGAAAATGTTGCGGGCAATGAATAATGCGACGCAGGAGAAATGTTTGCAGGTATAAAGCCGCTTCTGTTTATCTTCTGTTCTTTTACAAATCTTAATGCCTTCTTTATTTCATCAAGGTCATTCACGACAGCCGCACTTAACTTGTCTCCGAGAGCAGCCTCTATAGCCATTTCATATTTCGGAGCAGTTTCAAAAATGTCAGCCACCTGACACAGAATTTTCACATTATCCTTGATTGAACTCTTCTCCCCCGGGTCCAGCTCTTTGAGTGATATTGCCCTGGAAATCATTGCAGCCAGAGACTCTTTATCCTTATAAAGTGCTCTTTCTTTTTCAGCGAGTTCCTGTTTTTTCTCTTTTATGTCTTTAACAAGCACTTCTTTTGTCTCATATCTGTCC
>CAYFYW010000322.1:0-6956 GCA_964347425.1 uncultured Nitrospirales bacterium | reverse complement strand
CATAGCGCTAAAGACCTGCCGGATAGTCCGAGAGAAGGCTTAATTACGGCGGCTATAACGAAAGGCATTGATTCTCACGATGTGTTAGTGTCAAAAAAAGGCCTGAGGCTTGATGAACTCCCTCGAGGAGCTACGATTGGGACATCGAGCAAACGAAGGAAAGAGGGTTTAAAGAAATTTCGGCCTGATTTTAACGTTGTGGATATACGGGGAAATATCGGAGAGCGTTTAGCAAAATTGGATTCAAGCGATCTGGATGGGATTGTAACGGCAGGGTGTGCTTTATTGCGTCTTGGTCTGGAAAATAGAATAACCCAGAAAATTCCTTTTGAGATAATAGAGCCACATCCTCTGCAGGGTGCTCTTGCGATAGTTGCACGAAGGGAAGATAGAGATTTGATTATGTTCCTATCGGTCTTAGATTCAAGAGAGAAGGTACTAATATGAGCGGAAAGGTCTACTTAATTGGCGCAGGCCCTGGAAAACCTGATTTGATAACCGTGAGAGGATTAAATATCCTCAAAGAAGCGGATGTTGTCATTTACGATTATCTTGTAGATAGGGGGTTTCTAGAATATGCAAAAGAGGGAGCTCGGCTTGTATGCTGTGATAGGTTAGCCAAAAAAGGCAAGTATTCAAATGGATTTTCTATTCATCAAGAGAAAATAACTGATTTAGTAATTCAAAAGGCCAGAGAGGGTAAGAAAGTAATCAGGCTTAAAAATGGGGACCCGTCAATTTTTAGCAGATGTTCGCAGGAATTGGAGGCTTTGACCAAAGCAAGAATAGAATTTGAAGTCGTTCCCGGCGTTACCGCTGCCAGCGCCGCGTCTTGTTTAAGCGGTATTCCTTTGACAGATAGGAGGTATGCGTCAGATTGCATTTTTGTTACAGGGCATGAGAGTAAAGGCAAAGGTAAGACTATGCTTGACTGGAACTCAATAGCAAAGAGCGGGACCATCGTTTTATATATGGCGGTAGAGAATTTGGCTGGTATCGTTAAAAAGCTGATTGAAGCCGGAAAGGATAAAAATACGCCTGTAGCCATAGTTCAGAATGCCAGCCTCCTAAACCAACGGGTTTTAATAGGAACGTTGAAAGACATCGCAGCAAAAGCTAAGAATGAAAAGATAAAGCCACCGGCTATAGTTATTGTCGGGAAAGTAGCGAATTTCGAGAAGAATTTTAACTGGTTAAGAAAAAATAAGAAGGTTTTATTTACAGGACTCTCAGATGAGAGATTCTTTATAAGCGGCACTTACTTTCATATGCCTTTAATCAAAATAGAAGAGTTAAACAATTACAAAGAATTTGACAGTTATTTGATAAAGATAAGAGAGTTTGATTGGATTGGGTTTGCCAGCCGTTATGGAGTTGAGTACTTTTTTAAGAGATTGAAACAAGTGGGTTATGATTCGAGGATACTCAACGGCATAAAGATTGCGGCGGTTGGAAACTCTACGGCTAATAAGCTTTTAGATTTTGGAATACGCGCTGATTTAGTGCCTAAGAACGAATCGTCCAAAGGCTTGTTAGAGCGATTCAGAAAAGAAAATCTTAAAGATAAAAAGATATTTATGCCCAGGTCTGATTTATCTGATAAGGGATTGGAACGAGGATTAAAACGTCTGGGCGCAAGTGTAACTGCAAGCTATGCGTATAGAAATGTAATGCCGAATGATTTGCCTGATTTGGATTTAGCTTATTTTGATGAGATTATGTTTACCAGCCCTTCAACAGTGAGGAATTTCAGGAAAAGATACGGGAAAGTGCCTAAAGGGATAAACATTAGTTGCATCGGCGATGTAACATTGGCGGAGGCCAGGAAATGCAGGCTATTAGATTAAGAAGACTAAGAGAAAAAGCATTTATCAGGGATTGGATTAGCGAAACAGCTCTTCATCCCAAGCACATTATTTTGCCTTATTTTGTTGTGGAAGGAAGAAATATAAGGAGAGAAATAAAGGCCATGCCAGGCGTTTACCATTTGTCAATAGATAACGTACTTAAAGATCTTAAAGAGGCCCATGGCATAAAAGCTATACTCTTATTCGGGCTTGCCGATTCAAAAGACGCTATAGGCTCTGGAGGCTACAAAAATAACGGAATTGTCCAAAAGGCTATAAAAGCGGTAAAGGAGAAATTTACAGATCTGGTCATAATTACTGATGTATGTCTTTGTGGATATACTTCCCATGGCCACTGCGGGATAGTTAAAGGAAAGAGGGTAGATAATGATGAAACGCTTAACGTATTGGCAAAGATAGCCTTGTCTCATGCTGAGGCAGGTGCAGATTTTGTTGCTCCTTCGGCTATGATGGATGGTCAGGTTAAAGCGATAAGACAAGCCTTGGATAAAAAAGGTTTTAAGGATGTTGGGATACTTGCTTATTCCGCAAAATACGCCTCTAACTTTTATGGACCATTTAGAGAAGCTTTAGATTCTGTTCCTCAATTTGGGGACAGAAAAAGCTACCAAATGGACTCAAGGAATGCAGAAGAAGCGTTGAGGGAAATAAAACAAGATATTGATGAAGGCGCAGACATAGTTATGATTAAACCGGCATTAGCATACCTGGATATTATATATAGAGCAAAGGAGAAATTTAGCATTCCTATTGCCGCATATAACGTAAGTGGTGAATACAGCATGATTAAGAAGGCTTCGGATGGTGATAAGACAAGAGAAAGAGACTTGGCGCTCGAAGTTCTTACTTCAATAAAAAGAGCAGGTGCTGATTTTATTATCAGCTATTTTGGAAAAGAGGTTGGTAAATGGCTGTGTTAAACTTAGCAAAAAATCTATTATATGAGGCTCAAAAATATATACCGGGAGGCGTAAACAGCCCTGTCCGCTCATTTAAGGCAGTAGGCGGATATCCGGTATTTGTTAATAAGGCCCGAGGTTCAAAATTCTTTGGTGAGTGTGGCCGGGAGTTCATTGATTATTGCCTTTCCTGGGGAGCTTTGATTTTTGGGCATGCTTATCCCAAGGTTGTCGATTCTTTGCTAAAAGCCGTAAAGAAAGGTACAAGCTTTGGTACTGTCACAACGCTGGAGACAGAATTAGCCAGGTTAATTGTAGAGGCCGTACCTTCTATCGAGCAGGTGAGATTAACCAATTCCGGCACAGAGGCGGTTATGAGCGCAATAAGACTTGCCAGGGCCTACACAGGGAAAAATAAAATCATAAAATTCGAAGGTTCATATCATGGTCATGCGGATTATCTTCTAGTGAAAGGGGGCTCTGGGCAAGCGACGCTTGGAATACCCAACACGAAAGGTGTACCAAGAGATTTTACCAAACATACAATTGTAGTGCCTTTCAATGACATTAGAAAGCTTGAGACAGCAGTCAAAAAGCATCAAAAAGATTTGGCGGCAATAATAGTTGAACCTGTAGAAGTAAATTACGGAGTTGTATTGCCAAGACAGGGTTTTCTCAAAGGTCTACGTAGAGTAGCAGATAAATATAATATTGTATTGATCTTTGACGAGGTTATTACAGGATTCAGGCTGTCTTATAGAGGAGCGCAGGGATATTTTAACGTAATACCGGATTTAACCTGCCTTGGTAAAATCATCGGAGGAGGTCTGCCTGTTGGTGCTTTTGGAGGGAAAAAAGAAATTATGCAATTGCTGGCTCCAGAAGGCGGCGTTTATCAGGCAGGGACATTATCGGGTAACCCAATAGCTGTTACAGCGGGGATAACTACGTTAAAGGGATTGAAAGATATAGATCCTTACGATGTATTAGAAAAGAAAACAAAAAAATTGTGCAGCGGAATATATTCAAGAGCTCAAAATTACGGTTTAAAAATCAGGATTAATCAAATAGCCTCAATATTTAGCATAAGTTCAGAGTTGTTCAAAAGAATTTACCACGGATTGCTTAAAGAGGGAGTCTATCTTTCTCCTTCGGCGTTTGAATCGAATTTTCTATCTTTAGCGCATACAAAAGAAGATATAGGCAACACATTACAGGCGGTTGATAAAGTATTCAAGAATATAAGGAGGTAACTATCATGTCAGTAGCAATTTATTTAAATGGAAAAAAAGAAGAAATCGAAGACAACATGAATATCTCAAAACTTTTGGTTCTTAAAAAAATCAGACCCGAAGTAGTTACCATAGAGCTGAATGAGAAAATCGTTGAAAAAAGTAAATATGGAGATACTTTGCTTAAATCGGATGACCACTTAGAGTTTGTTTATTATATGGGCGGTGGTTCGCCTTTCTCGGATAGGGTGGCAGAAAATGTCTTGGAGTTAGTAGGCCAAACCCCAATGGTAAAGTTTAATAAAATAGTGGGAGACGATTCTGCTCAAATCTTGGCAAAGCTTGAGTCTTCCAACCCTGGCGGCAGCGTTAAAGACAGAATCTGCCTTTCTATGATTGAGGATGCGGAAAAGAGAGGTTTGCTAAAATCCGGCTCGACTATAATTGAACCCACATCAGGAAATACCGGTATTGGCTTGGCAATGGTGGCAGCAGTTAAAGGATATAAATGCATACTTACAATGCCGGAGACTATGAGCTTGGAGAGGATATACATACTGAAATCCTATGGCGCGGAAGTAGTACTTACGCCGGGGCAGGAAGGCATGTTAGGTTCGATTAAGAAAGCCGAACAGCTTTTAAAGAAGACACCTAACAGTTTTATGCCCCAGCAGTTTAAGAACAAGGCTAATCCCGAGATTCATAGAAAGACAACAGCTCAAGAGATATTAAAGGTTACAGATGGCAAGATAGATGCTTTTGTTGCAGGCGTGGGAACAGGAGGGACGATTACTGGCGTTGGCGAGATTTTAAAGAAGAAAAATCCAGAGATTAAGATAGTAGCAGTCGAACCAAAGACGAGCGCGGTATTATCCGGGAAAGAACCCGGCCCTCATAAGATTCAGGGTATAGGTGCAGGGTTTATTCCAGATGTTCTCAATAGAGATATAATTGATGAAATAATTACTGTATACGATAACGATGCTTTTAAGGCTTCAAGAAGGCTGGCAAAAGAAGAAGGGTTGTTTGTTGGGATTTCAGCTGGAGCAGCCGTCTGGGCAGCATTAAAAGTTGCCAAGGATTTGGGCAAAGGGAAAAGACTGGTAGTAATTTTACCGGACACAGGCGAAAGGTATTTCTCAATGGAGAGGTATTTTGAAGCTTAAGGGGCTTCTATGAAAAAGAAAACTTATAGCGATAAAGAGTTATTAGAATTAAGAACAGGCGGCATCGTAAAGCAAAGACAGAAGGATTATTTTATTCTGCGTACCCGCATTCCGGGAGGTCATTTAAAGGCAGATACCTTGAAAAAATATTCTGCAATTTCTAAAAAATACGGTCGTGACTATGTTCATGTCTCTACCAGGCAGGGAATAGAGATCCCATGGATTCATATTAAGAATATACCAAGATTGCTAAAAGAACTAAAGAAGCTTAATATTTTAAAAGGTGCATGTGGCCCTCGTTCACGAAACCTGGTCGCTTGTCCCGGAATGAGTGTATGCCGTTTTGGTTTTGTTGATACACAGCGGCTTGCCCAAAAATTGGATTCAGTAGCTTTTGGTAAAGAAGTCCCTAAAAAGTTTAAGGTAGCGATTACAGGTTGCCTCAATTCCTGTGCAAAGCCTCAAGAGAATGATTTAGGTTTTCAGGCACAGGGAGAGCCGGAGGTGGATCTAAGCAAATGCATAGGATGTACTCTGTGCGCTAAGGTTTGTGAAAAGGTATGTTCGCGCGGCAAAAGGGAGCCGGCAATCATTATGGATGAGAATAAACGTCCTGTATACAGGAAGAAAAACTGTTTCTTCGAAGGTGACTGCATACGGGTATGTCCTGTGAATGCGTGGAGAGCAAAAAGAGTGGGTTTTGCTGTTTATATTGGAGGGAAAGTGGGCCGTTTTCCAAAATTCGGGACTAAAATTGCGGACTTTGTTAAGGAAAGCCAGATTCCGAAGATCATAAAAAATGCTATCCGTTATTATAACAAGATTGCCCAAAAAGGTGAAAGATTCGGAGAGGCTTTAGAGTGCCAGGATCTGAAAAAAGTAAAGGAAGAGATTCTATGAGCGATATAAATATTAATCAATATCTTAATTTACAAGGTGTATCATGTCCTCTCAATTTTGTTAAGACAAAGTTAAAACTGGAGACGATGGAAGCGGGCGAGGTATTAGAGGTTGAATTAGACGATGGCGAACCCATTACTAATGTTACCGCGAGCGTTAAGGAAGAAGGCCATCATATCGTAAGGATAGAAAAGACAGCTAACCATTGGAAATTAGTTATTAAGAAAGTGTGAGGTGAAATATGAGTTATGTTAAAGGATTAAAGTGCAGAGAGTGCCAGAGAACATATCCGAAAGAGCCTCTCTATGTATGCGAATACTGCTTCGGGCCATTAGAAGTTGATTATGACTACGAAAAGATAAAAAAGAAACTGACTAAAGCTGCCATAGAATCCCGGCCAAAAAACCTCTGGCGCTATCGGGAGCTTATGCCTATAGACGGAGACCCTTCAGATGGACTGGATTCAGGTTTTACTCCTTTGATAAGGGCTAAAAATTTGGAAAAGGTGTTAGGAGTAAAGGAGCTCTATGTAAAGGATGATTCGGTAAATCACCCCACGCTTTCATTTAAGGATAGGGTAGTTTGTGTTGCTTTATCAAAGGCCAAAGAATTCTCCTTTAATACAGTAGCCTGCGCTTCAACCGGGAATTTGGCTAATTCCGTTGCTGCCCAGGCAGCGGTTGCAAATCTAAAACGTTATATATTCATACCCACTGACCTTGAATTAGGCAAAGTTGTAGGAACACTGATTTATAACCCTACCTTAGTGGCAGTGGAAGGCAATTATGACCAGGTGAATAGGCTGTGTTCAGAGATTGCGACAAAATACAAATGGGCCTTTGTAAACATCAATATAAGGCCTTATTATGCAGAAGGCTCTAAGACGTATGG
>CAYFYW010000321.1:0-2844 GCA_964347425.1 uncultured Nitrospirales bacterium | reverse complement strand
CTCATCAGGGCAGGCAGGATATCACCAGATGAGACTACGGTGATGTGCATAACAGGGAACGGGCTCAAGACCCCTGATGCCATCGCAGGACATACCGCTAAGGTTCATTATATAAGTCCTAATTTAGCATCATTTGAAGATGTCCTTAAAGCTATAGATTAAACGGAGGTGATTTCGATGGCCGTAAAGGTTAGGATTCCAACCCCGCTTCAGAGATTGACGAAGGGGCAAGAAGAGGTTGATGGCGAACCTGGAACTGTCATTGAACTTATTAATGACCTGGACAAAAAATATCCAGGACTTGGAGAAAGAATATCCGAGGCAGGGAAAGTAAGACGGTTTGTTAATGTGTACGTTAATGAAGAGGATATAAGATTCCTCAAAAGTGAGGAAACTGAGGTCAGAGATGGAGATGAAGTTTCGATAGTCCCGGCAATTGCAGGGGGCAATTAAAAAGATATAATGGAATATTATACAGGGAGGGGAAATGAAGAGTAGAGTCAAACTGACCTTTCCGCAGCATCTCATCAAGGAGCCTGTCATTTTCACAATGGCGAAAAAATTCGACATTATGCCCAATATACGGAGGGCAAGGGTTACCGAGACAGTCGGGGAAATGGTTCTGGAGCTTGAGGGTTCTGAGGAAAATCTGACAAAAGGTATAGAGTCTCTTAAACAGCAGGGCGTAGAAGTGGAACTTGTTGAGGGAGATATAGTGGAATAATCATGGAGCCCTGGCATGGACTGATTTATCAATACAGAGAATTCCTTCCGGTCTCGGAATCAACGCCTGTTATTACCCTGAATGAGGGGAATACCCCTTTGATCAGGGCTACTCATATCCATGATGTAATTCATAAAGAGATTGTCCTTTACTTCAAATACGAGGGATCCAATCCATCCGGCTCGTTCAAAGACCGAGGTATGACGCTTGCGCTTTCAAAGGCAGCAGAACAAAACGCCCGGGCTGTTATCTGCGCTTCAACAGGGAATACATCTGCATCCGCTTCTGCATACGCTGCAAAAGCGAATATATCCTGCATAGTTGTCATCCCTGAAGGAAAGATAGCTATGGGTAAACTCGCCCAGGCAATAATACACGGTGCAATGGTGCTTCAGGTTGATGGCAATTTTGATGATGCACTGACAATGGTTAAAGAGCTTACGGCAAAATATCCACTCGTTCTTGTAAACTCCCTTAATCCATTCAGGATAGAAGGCCAGAAGACAGCAGCCTTTGAAGTGTGCGATCACCTCGGTAAAGCCCCTGTGTATCATGCTCTTCCTGTCGGAAATGCAGGAAATATAACTGCCTACTGGAAAGGTTATAAAGAGTATCGTGCTTCTGGCAGGATTTCTTCTTTACCCGTGATGCTTGGATTCCAGGCGGCAGGTGCAGCGCCCATTGTACTCGGGCATGCGATTGAAAAGCCTGAAACATTTGCTACAGCTATCAGAATCGGCAACCCCGCAGGCTGGAAGGGAGCGGTGGCTGCAAGAGATGAGTCAGGAGGTAAAATAGAGGCTGTGACAGACGATGAAATTCTGGAGGCTTATAAATTTATTGCTTCACGTGAAGGCATCTTTTGCGAGCCGGCATCGGCTGCATCTCTGGCAGGTGTGATAAAGCTGGCAAAACAGGATTATTTTTCTGATAAAGATACAATTGTATGTACGCTGACCGGTAACGGGTTAAAGGACCCTGATAACGCCCTGAAAGTTTCTGAAAAACCTATCAGGATAAAAACTGAACTCTCTGCACTTGAAGATGCCCTGAGAGGGTGCTGTATATAGGTTTTAACCGCTCCTGATTTTCAACCAATCCCCTGATGCCAACTTGGGAAACATTCCCTTACTACAGTCTTCACTTTTAGAGAGCAGAAAGGTTAATATAGTTAGAATTTTTTTTATTGAGACCTGATTATGAAATATATCGTATTGCTTGGAGACGGAATGGCAGACAGGCCGTTAAAAAAACTGGGCTATAAAACCTGTCTTCAAAAAGCACATACCCCTAACATGGATAAGATTGCCGCTGAAGGTGAAACAGGTAGTTTAAAAACTATTCCAAAGGGTTTTGCACCGGGCTCGGATGTAGCCAACCTTTCTATTTTTGGCTATAACCCGTCAAGATATTACAGCGGCCGGGCACCGATAGAAGCGGTGTACAGAGGTGTTAAGCTCGAGGCAGGGGACGTGGCTTTCAGGTGTAACCTGGTTACACTGGATTTTTTGAATTCCAACAATTACTCAGGTGCTTCAATGCGGGACTACAGCGCAGGACATATCTCAACGAAAGAGGCCAGTTCCCTTATCAGGACGATCGATGACAAACTCGGAAACGTTGTGATTGCGTTTTATCCGGGTATGAGTTATCGTCACCTCATGGTCTGGAAAAAGGGCAGGTACAGGGTGCAATGTACGCCTCCCCATGATATTACCGGAAAAAGGATTAAGGATTATCTGCCCGGCGGTGATGGAGAAGATGTCCTCAGGATGCTCATGGAGAAATCAGTGGAAGTTCTCAAGGAACATCGCGTCAACAAAAAGAGGATCGGGCGGTGATTGTCTCCTGTAAACAGGTTCTGGTTCTGGGGACAGGGTAAAAAGTTGTCTATACCGAAATTCAAAGAAAGGTACAATCTTAAGGGAGCTATTATATCCGCTGTTGATCTCATAAAGGGGCTCGGTCTCTGTGCCGGCTTTAGGGTTATACCGGTGAGAGGGGCAACAGGGTATATGGATACGAATTATGCCGGCAAGGCCCGGGCGGCCCTCAGGTCTCTCAATATGGTTGACATTGTCTATCTTCACGTAGAGGCCCCGGATGAGGCAGGTCATAAT
>CAYFYW010000320.1:0-1528 GCA_964347425.1 uncultured Nitrospirales bacterium | reverse complement strand
GGTGGAAGGTTTAGGTACTTGACATCAGCATTAAGATCAAAAAAGCTATGATAACCAATGAGATAACTACTTAACCACCCGTTACTCAAGTGATAATTTTCCAGCATCAATATGGGATTTTAATTCCTTAAGGAGACTCGATAGTTCTTTTTCGCGTTGTCCTTTAAATTTGGACCATAACTCTTGGCAGCCCGTACATTCTGCTGAGTCTTTTATATAGGTATCATACCGATAAAGGCTTTTTGATATTATTGTGATAGTTTCAATAAGGTTATAATTAACATTCTTTAACATATCTCCCCCCTTTTTCGTTCCCTATGTATATTCAATTCTTATATTGCTTTTCTATTCATTCTTATCCTGCTTTTTGCTTGAGTTATGTCTGCCTCAACTCCTTAATTTATCTATATCATACACTTATTAACCTGTCAAATGATCTACAATTGAAACCTCAATGTTTTTGTAAGACCTTATTCGCATCTGTTTTGCCTTTTCTGAGCCGGGCCGGTAAATTTAGTGTTGGTAGTACAATGAATTGCCTTTATGGTGCCTTTTTGCGCCTCTGAATGATAACTATCGATAGTGACTGCCCTTACCGTATGGTCAGGTCCTGAAAAACCTGTACTTACAGATATTTTTTGGTTTTGTTTGGTTATTCCTGACTTTTTGCAATAAACTAAAATCTCGGAAAACCCCTGAATGGATTTCTGATTGTAAAGATATTAACCCTGCCAAGTCCAAACATCTTTCCTGGCAAATTCAAGTGTAATATTGTGCGTAAAACCCTCACATAAATCTGGATTAATACGTATTACAGTAACTTCTGGTGCAGCAGGTCTACAATGCTTTCTCACCAAAAATATGAAATCTTCTTTCTTGGTACAACCGTTACTGGCAACATCTATCGAGATAGTTTCCAATTCCACAGCTACTCCGTGAAGAATTTCTACATTAGCTCGAAAATCCCCGACAACATCACTCTTTTCTGCAAAAGAATGGCTGGTTAACAAACAAGCAAGCAACATTACAAAAAAAATTCCAATTTTTCGTTTCATTTCTTGTCCTCCAACATAAGTTTTATGACTCACTCGCATCTTGATTAAGATTATATCAAAATTATCGCACAATACAGTTTTTTGGTGAAAAAAATCTTCGGATAAATGGTGCCTATCCTTGACGGGCTGCTGCCCAAACTTCGTATTGTCACCCTGAACCCTGTACTGAACTTGATTCAGCATCGTTTCAGCGTCTCATAACTCACTGTTTTCATTAGATTCTGAAACATTCATCCTTCGGAGTAAACCTACGGAGAATGGGGGTTCAGAATGACAGTTATTGGCTTTATGATCTGGGCAATAGCCCGCTGACATTTGACATAAGCATAATCTGATTCAATTGAACTTAAGAACCTGCGGAGGTGTTTTGCCTCAAATTTTCAGATGCAGAAAAAAAAGGCAGGGTCAATTCAGACCCTGCCTTTAGTCCGTGCCTGTATGTGTTAGGGCATTAGAAATCAGGACATGCTGGT
>CAYFYW010000319.1:0-8625 GCA_964347425.1 uncultured Nitrospirales bacterium | reverse complement strand
ACAAACACTGGAAGTGTTGCGATATAAGATCCCACGAACCCCCCCCCGGGCCTCTCCGGTATAAATATATCAGCCACAGGCAAGTGCCGAGGTACTAATATTGATAATAGAGCTATCCACTTGACTGGAACCACTTGCCTCATATTCTGCACGATTCACATAAGCAGAAACATCAATAGGGAGTGGTGGTCCAATAGTTTCTTGATAATCTTCCTGTAAGTCAATAATCTCTGCCTTGGCAGATGCTGTGTATTCAATACCAGTCCATGGCACCTCTTCAGCATCTGCTATTGTTAATTGGAAGAGAAAAGTAATAGTAATTATTGAAAGTAAGGCTATAACCCTCATATTGTTCAGAGTTTCTTATTGCCAATTAGACAAAGAATGGAGTAATCTTTATAAAGATAATTTATCACATAGCACTTCAATTATCAATAAAGACTATTCACAGAACAGATCGGGGTCAGGTCTTGTTTCTTTCATTTTTTCATTGTCTTTCTTAAATGAGCTCTTTTAATTTTACAAATATCATAACCAAGCAAGCCCTTATTTTTAAGAATTTTCTGACCGTTCAAGCGGTTTAAACAGTTTAGACCGTTCACACCGTTTATAAGGAAATGCAATAACGCCACCCCCGAAATGGGCTGTCCCAACAGGGCAGGCCCATAAAATCGCCTTGCTCGCACGGGTTTACCCCGCAAAGTCCTGATATTTTGGGGCAACGGGGCAAGAAGCGTAGACGCGACTGAAATTATTTTTTTCTAAAATGAGGTATGATATACATATTGAGGATTTTTTCGCCTATAGGTATGAAAATATAAAAGGAGCTATGAAATGAAAAGATTTTTGAAGTTATTTGTCTCGACATTAACATTCGTAGTGATAGTAGCAATGAACGGCACACATGCTGTTTCACTAAAGTCAGCAGAATCACCTCAGAAGAATTCAAATATGAAATCTCAGCAAGATATACCTTCTCTTTCAGGTAAGGTTGTGGAAACAATGAATAGCGGTGGTTACACGTATGTCAATATCGAAAAAGACGGTAAAAAAACATGGGTGGCTGTTCCCCGGATAGAAGTAGCGATAGGGCAGGATATATCTTTTCATCCCGGAATGGTCATGAACAATTTCACAAGCAAA
This sequence comes from uncultured Nitrospirales bacterium, assembly GCA_964347425.1. GTDB lineage: Bacteria > Nitrospirota > Thermodesulfovibrionia > UBA6902 > BMS3Bbin08 > CAYFYW01. Next base: position 7,482 of record CAYFYW010000319.1, on the reverse strand, counting down.
ACCCTTAAGCGGACCTTCGAAACTATAGTCTTTTCAAGGGGGGCTATAGGGCAGCACGGAAAGGAATCTGCTAATAAATCAGCAAGCTACAAACAGGCCAAAGATTCCACAAATATGACAATTAAAGTTAAAAAAGCCTCCGGGCCTGATGCATACACGGTAGCCGAGCTTTACGAAAAAAGCATTGAACTTGACAGGAAAGACGTTGTTATCAGAGGCCAGGTTGTTAAATTTTCAGCTAACATCATGGGGAAAAACTGGATACATATTCAGGACGGAAGCGGAAGTCCTTCAAAGGGTACTAATGATATTCTCGTTACCTCTCAGGACCTTCTCTCGGTGGGTGACATTGTAACATTAAAGGGGACACTATATAAGGACAGGGACTTCGGCAGTGGTTACAAATATGCAGTGATTGTGGAACAGGCAAGTATCAAAAAATAATATCAATAGAAAAAATTGTCGGCGGCGAATGTCCAATGTCAAGCCCTGACCCCTCTGTCGCAGTCCTGTTGATTAAACAATTCCCGAAAAGTTAATCTAAGAGTCATGGCGTATGTAATAGCCCTTGCGGGCAAGGGCGGCACGGGAAAAACGACCTTTGCCGCCCTTATGATCCGATATCTTATTGAAAAAAAACATAAACCGGTTCTCGCTGTTGATGCCGACAGCAACTCCTGTCTTAATGAAGCAATCGGCTTGCCTGTCCATGCAACCATAGGAAAATTGCGCGAAGAATCCCTCGCAGCGGTTCGCAGTGGTGCTGAACGTCCGGGTGGCATGAGTATGGAACAACTTTTTGATTATCAGGTTCAGCAGGCAATAATTGAATCTAAAGGGGTCGATTTACTTGTTATGGGAAGACCGGAAGGACCTGGATGTTACTGCGCTGCCAATAATATAATACGTAAATATTCAGACAAACTATCAGAAAAATATTCGTATGTGGTGATTGACAACGAAGCGGGCATGGAGCACTTAAGCAGGAGAACCGCACAAAAGGTTAATCTCATGCTTGTTATCAGCGATCCTACCCTCAAAGGAGTTAACACCGCAAAGAGGATAAGTAATCTCATCGATGAACTTTCCCTTGAAGTTGACAGAAGGGTTCTCATCATTAACAAAATCTCCGGTGCCTCGTCAGAAAATAAGAACATTCCAGCGGGGTTTTCCAGGCTAAAAGAAATGGTTACGGGACTTCAGTTCGAAACCGTCAGTTCTATACCGGAAGACGAAATGGTCTCCCGGTTTGACCTCGAAGGAAAACCGGTTTTTGAACTGCCACCCGATTCAAAAGCCCTGCAATCTTTTTTTGAATTATTAAACGGCTTCAAGATTCCATAGCGTTTATCCCTCTCACGCCATCCGTTCGGCTGGGCTCACGACAAAGCCCCCTGCCTTCTGTCTTATTTAAAATTTTAATTCTTAAATTAATCGAAATAAAACCCTTTACTAAGGAAATCGTAGTATGTTATATTTACAAACTTGTCTTAAAAATTCATACTTTCTAACACCAAACATGGATTTCTGAAAGGAGATGGTCAGGAATGATAGTCATTGGTGAAAAGATAAGCATTATTGCCAAGAAGGTAAGAGAGGCAATGACGAAGCGTGATCCCGTACCTATTCAGGAACTTGCAGAGGCACAGTGGAAGGCAGGGGCAAATTTTATTGATGTCAATACAGGGCCTGCAGAGGAAAAGGGCGAGGAGCTTATGACGTGGATGGTGGAAAGTATTCAGAAAAAAGTATCCGTTCCCCTCTGTCTCGATACTACAAACCCGGCTGCCCTTGAGGCAGGTCTTAAAGCCCATAATAACGAGTGGGGAAGACCTCTTATCAATTCGACGTCAAATGAACCCGACAGGTTTGTGATGCTTGAACTGGCAGGGAAATACAATGCCCAGATAATAGGACTGACCCTGGGTAAAGGTGGATTACCAGCAGACGCAGAGGAGAGATGCGCCATAGCAGCAGAAATAATGGCAAGAGCTGCTGAATTTGGAGTCTCTCTTGAAGATATCTTTCTTGACCCCTTAATACTTCAGGTATGCACCATGCAGGATCAGGCATTACATTCTCTAAAGGCGATCAAGATGTTTCAGGAGTTAAATGACCCTCCGATGAAAACCGTTGTCGGGCTCAGTAATGTTTCAAATGGCGTTCCAAAACAGATGAGAAGCCTGATAGACAGAACTTATTTGACGTTATTGATATATGAAGGTCTTACCGCAGCAATAATGAATCCTCTTGATAAAGACCTTATGGATACGCTGAAGACAGCTGATGTTTTTCTGGGTAAGACACTTTACGCTCATTCGTATCTTGAAATGTAAAAAACAAAGTTATTAAGTCAATAAATTATTGAGTCATTTTAATTACTTAATTACTCAATTTCTCAATGACTTAGATTTTTGGAGGTAGGCATGGGTTATATAATTCCTAAAGAATCTTATAGCGGGAAAGTTTTAAGTCTTGATTTTGGAAAGGGCTCCAGGGCTCTTAATTTAGGCGGTGAAAATACCCTTCCCTTTCTCTCTTTTGAAGGCGAGCAACCGAACAGGCCAGTAATAGCCTGTGAGGTTCAGGATACCCCGCCTGATGATTGGCCCGATACCGTTAAAAATCTGTATTCAGATGTCGGCAGTAATCCGGTTACATGGGCACAGTATTGCCAAAATGAATTAAAAGCCGAAGCTATTGCACTGAGACTGGTCAGTACTCACCCTGACAGGGAAAACCGTTCTTCTGAAGATGCAGCAAAAACCGTTAAAGAAGTTTTGTCAGGTATTGATGTACCACTTATAGTACTCGGTTCCAATCATATAGAAAAGGATTCATCTGTTCTTGTTGCTGCTGCCGAAGCAGCCAGTGGGTACAACTGCATAATCGGAAAGGCACAGGAAGGGAACTACAAAACCATCGTAGCTGCAGCCCTTGCCCATAACCATAAACTAATTGCCATGTCTGAACTCGATATAAATCTGGCGAAGCAGTTAAATATATTAATTACACAGATGGGTTTTGACAAAGAAAGATTAATTACTGACCCGATGTGTTCTGCCTTAGGGTACGGCCTTGAATATACCTATTCCGTTATGGAGAGAATAAGGCTCGCTGCACTTCTTCAGAATGATGCGACAATGCAGCCACCCCTGTTAGGCGATGTCGGCATGTATGTATGGAAGATAAAAGAGACCATTGCACCGCAGTCTGATGTTCCTGAGTGGGGTTCGCTTGAAGAGAGAGGAACCGCGTGGGAGGTGACAACTGCAACGGCAATGCTAATTGCAGGCGTGAATTTATTAATTATGAGACATTCAAAGGCTATCGGGGTTGTTCAAAAGGTCATAGGAGAACTAATTTAACATAGAGTCATTGAGAAATTGAGTCATTAAGACAATACGTAATTAAATCACTAAAAAAATGACTCAATAACTTAATAACTAAATGACGGCGAAGCATAATAACTTAATGACTTATTGACTTGGAGGTTAGCGATGGCGTTATCCGGTGTTGAAATATTTAAACTTCTTCCTAAAACGAACTGCAAGAAATGTGGTTTTCCTACCTGTCTTGCCTTTGCCATGAAACTGGCACAGGGTCAGGTGGAGCTTGAGAAGTGTCCTGATATCTCGGAAGAATCAAAGGCAACTTTGAGTGAGGCCTCTGCTCCGCCAATAAAGTCTTTCAGTATCGGCGTGGGTGAAAAAGCCGTAAAAATTGGAGGGGAAACGGTCCTCTTCAGGCATGACAAGAAGTTTTTCAACCCGTGTGCAATAGCACTGAATATAAAAGACAACCTAAACGACGATGAACTGAACAAGAAAACCCTGGAGGTTGTAAATTCTGAGATAGACAGGGTCGGACAGAAGCTCAGGATTGACGCAATATCAATAGAATACGCTTCAAATGACAGTGCAAGATACGAGTCGGCAGTTAAATTGATTTCAGGCAAGGCACCTCATACTGCGATCATACTAAATTGCAAAGAGCCTTCTGCAGCCGAGGCAGCGGTCAAGACAATTGCTGACAGGAAACCTTTACTGTACTGTGCGACAGACAGTAGTGCCGAGGCCATGGCGGAAATCGCAAAAGCAGGCAAGATTCCTCTCGTTGTTTGTGCTGACGGAGTCGAGGCTGCGAGTCAGCTTACGGAGAAGGTGAAAGGCCTGGGAGTTCAGGAACTCCTTATCGACTCTGGTGCAAGGACAGCCAAGGAAATAATAGAGCATAATACGCAGATAAGGCGTTCTGCACTGAAGAAGAGTTTTAAACCGCTTGGTTATCCAGTGATAAATTTTGTTTTGAGAGATGAGTCAATCCTTGAAACAGCCGTTGCATCAATTGCAATTGCCAAATATGCTTCAATCGTTGTCCTGGACAGTATTGATCAGTGGAAAAACCTGGTGCTTTTTTCTCTGAGACAGAATTTATATACTGACCCCCAGGTACCAATGCAGGTTGAACAGAAGGTTTATAAAATAGGTGAGCCTGCTGCTGACTCGCCTTTAATGATAACGACTAATTTTTCCCTTACTTACTTTATTGTCTCCGGTGAGATTGAGAACAGTAAAGTATCGAGCTGGCTTGCTGTAATGGATTGCGAGGGACTTTCAGTTCTTACAGCATGGGCAGCGGGAAAATTTACAGCAGCAAAGATTGCCCTGTTTATCAAAGACAGCGGCATTGAAAATCAGGTTAAACATAAGGAACTCATAATACCTGGACAGGTTGCTATATTGAGTGGAGCACTTGAAGAAAAACTTGAGGGATGGAAGATTACGGTTGGACCGAGAGAGGCTAATGCTATCCCCACCTTTCTGAGAAGTAGAGCAGCCTAGTAATAGTAAATCATTTTTTGTTCAAGTCCAATGTATTACAAAGTGTATTTTTTGTCTTTTTTATATAAATAGAAATATTCCAATAAGAATTGTTATAATATAACAAATAATATTATTTAATACTTTTTCTTATTGACTTTCATGGAAAAATACAGGCTCTTGGGGATTAAACTAACACCTCAGAGAATCGCAATATTAACCTATTTAGATGGAAACAAGATGCATCCATCCGCTGAAGAGATATATAGAGATGTGTCAAAACAATTTCCTACTATGTCACTTGCAACTGTTTACAATACACTCGAGGCGCTGCGTGATAAAGGCAGTGTCAGGGAGCTTAAAATTAACCACACCAGGAGAAGATATGATCCCAACACTGTTCCTCATCATCACCTCATTTGTGTTAAATGCAAAAAGATTCTTGACATACATAAAGAATTTGAACTTGACCTTTCAAAGGATATGACCGGGGACTTTAATTTGATCGGTAATAACATTGAATTTTATGGAATATGCGATGAATGCAAAGAATAGAGATACATGATACAGGATGCACGATGCAGGATAAAGAAAGTTAAAATTCAGAAAGAATTACCTCGACTTGCATTTTCAATTTTTTAAATATTAGGAGGTCAGGATGTCGAAGATAATAGCCTCTGCGGCTATAGGGGCTGCCCATGTGCTTGTAAAGGATGCAGAGGAGATGCTTGAAAAGGCTATTGCAGAAAAAGGCAAGGATTTTATTTTTGAGTTTCCCGACACCGCGTTTTATCTTCCCATGATATATGCCATGACAGCTTTTCCTGTTAAAACACTGGCTGATATGAAGGTAGCCCTCCAGATGGCGAGAGAAATGCTTCATGAGAAGCCGGAGGAAAAACTCTGGAAACCATACCTCGGTGAGGCGCTTGATTCCGGAATGGCGACTCTTTTTGCAGAGGAGATAATCCTTGCACTGAAATACATCAACGGGCTTGAACCCGCGACTGACCCTGAAACAGGTTACGTTTACAACGGCTTCATAACAGATACGATTCAGAGAAATCTTGGTATCCAGCTGGTTGACGGCAGAATGCCTGGCTTTGCAGCCATAATAGGTGCTGCACCTGATGATGATACAGCCGTAAAGATCGTCAGGGAACTGCAGGAAAAAAACATCCTTGTCTTTCTTTCCGGCCACGTAAACGGCAATAGTGTTACAAAACAACTGTTACGTAAAAAAGTTGAGCTTGGATGGGATACATATATCGTTCCGCTGGGACCTGATACAGAACATACACTTTATGCCCTTGATTGGTCAGTAAGGGCGTCACTTATTTTTGGCGGCAAGAAGCCCGGAGACTACAGGGGACATCTGAAATATACAAAAGACAGGGTTTTTGCATTTGCTCTGGTTCTGGGCAAGCTTGATGACATCAAGTGGTCAACAGGGGCCGGCGCCATCAATATGGGATATCCTGCGGTCTGTGATACAGACGTTCCTGTAATACACCCCACGGGGGTCTGTACGTATGAGCATGTTGACAAGGAATTTGATCACGACAAGATTGTTAAAAGGGCATTTGAGGTAAGGGGGCTTAAGGTAGTTGTTGAAAAACCGCCTATCCCTGTCTCTTACGGTCCTGCTTTTGAAGGTGAGAGGATAAGAAAAGAGGACATGTTCATTGAGTTTGGCGGACAGCGCTCACCTTCGTTTGAATGGGTCAGGACAAAGGAGCTGAATGAGATAGAGGATAACAAGGTAATTATTGTTGGTACAGACATTGAGGAGAGATTTAATAAAGGCGGTGTCATGCCCCTTGGTATAGTGATTGATGTAGCAGGCAGAAAGATGCAGAAAGACTTTGAATCAATTATCGAGAGAAAACTCCACCATAATTTAAATGAAGCACAGGGACTCTGGCATATGGGACAGAGGGACATAGTCTGGATGAGGATAAGTAACCAGGCATTCAAGGACGGTATTACACTGGAACATTTTGGTGTAATACATAACACAATGAGCCATAGCAGGTTCAAGTCAATTGTAGATAAGGTTCAGGTAACGCTTTATGTGGATGAAAAAGACGTTCTCACCATACAGGAAGAAGCAAGAAAAGTATATAAAGAAAGAGATGCAAGGGTTGCCGGTATGACAGATGAATCTGTTGATACTTTTTATTCATGTCTCCTGTGCCAGTCATTTGCTCCGTCACACGTGTGTGTGATAAGTCCAGAACGCCTTGGCCTGTGCGGGGCATACAACTGGCTTGATACAAAGGCAGCGTTTGAAATCGATCCAACAGGCGGTAACCAGCCTATCTTAAAGAGGGAGGTGCTGGATGATAAATACGGAAGATACGCAGGTGTTGACACCTATCTGAAACAGGCATCAGGTGGTGCGGTTGAGACTCTTAACATGTACACAATAATGGAGAATCCGATGACCTCATGTGGTTGCTTTGAGTGTATTATTGCAATCATACCCGAGGCCAACGGGGTAATGCTTGTTCAGAGAGGACATACCGGAATGACACCCGTTGGAATGAAGTTTTCTACTCTGGCAGGTACTGTTGGCGGTGGCACGCAGAGCCCCGGTTTTATGGGAATCGGAGTGAATTTCATCACAAGCAGAAAATTTCTTAACGCAGACGGAGGA
>CAYFYW010000318.1:0-1559 GCA_964347425.1 uncultured Nitrospirales bacterium | reverse complement strand
TCCGGTCGGCCAATGGAACCGCTTCGAGATTACCGCTGTCGATGACAAGGTCACCGTAGTGCTAAATGGAAAAACGGTGATTCGAAACGCCCGGCTGCCGGGATTGCCCGAACGCGGCCCAATCGCGCTGCAGCATCATGGCGATCATATCCAGTTTGCCAATATTTACATAAAGAAACTCGACTGAAAAAAGTTGGTAAGTGGTGAGTGGTAAATGGTGAATAGTAGTTACCAATAACCAAATTAACCAGCTGGCGCGAAGGATATGACGATGAATTTGACTAAGAGCACGGTTCGTAAAACTGTTGTTGGCTTGCTTGTGGCTTTTACCATTGGCACCATTGGCTTGGCGTTTTTCTATCTCACACCCCATGGGAATTTTTTCAGACTTCTGATGGTACACGCCCAAAAGCATCGGCAGAAGAGGGAACGGCTATTGTCTGATACAGACCATCAGGCGCTCCTGGAAGCTTGTAGAGAAATATCAAGAGAAATCTTCTCAGGAAACCTGCCACCCAGCCGCTACTTTATTTACCCTGAACCTGTTCCCGAGGTATCAATGTTTCCTCAACTCATTCTGGACTTAGAGCCGATGTTCATTGAAACGGGCAGTGATGGGCGCGTAGGCGTTGGAATGCAGGGAGGATGGCACCATTATGGTGTAATTGCATATCCTGTGAACTTTACAAAACCATGCGAGAATTTTAAGTATGGGGACAAAAGGATTCTTGACGGGCTGTGGTATTATGAAGATGACTACGATGAAGCTTTGGATAAGCGGATCGAGGAATTGCTGCAAAAAAGGAAATAAACATACAGGGATTACCATACAATTAATCAACAGATTTTAAAGACGTACAAACAGTGGAGCGACTCCAAGAGATAATGATGAGAGGTTTGAAAGGTAATTAAAATGGGCAACATAAAATCACTTTTGGTTGAGTTTATAATGGCCTTCTTGCTCGGGATAGCTGGCTTTTTCGCTATGTTCTATATAAATATGCTTGGTACAGGCTCTCTTACGGATAGGGGCTTTATTGCTATGTACACAGGTCTCCCATTGGGCTCCAGCCTTGGCATTGTTATAACAAAGAAGTATATATTTAGAACCGGCAAGTTTAGTGTTTTATGCCTGTTCACATCCCTTGTATTTGGTTTTTTGGCAGTCCCTTTGTTCCCGGTGCTTTCTTTTATTGGCCTTATTCGCAATTATGCATTAGCTTTTAAGCTTATTTTTCCTCTCGTACCACTATTTGCACTAATCGGCTACAATGCAATGGCGGTGTTACTGAGGAGGAGAAAAGAGAGTCCTGGGTAAACTATGAAGAAGCAACTGACCTGGTGCGTCAGTATCAATGCCGCTGTCATGATTTTTCTGTCGGCCTACGCTCTGCTTATCCCGGCCGCGATGCTGATTCACGACCTGCAGGACCCGGGCCTGTATAGTGACAATATGCCGCGCTTTGTGTTTCACTGGCATAGGTTGCTGTCGCCCAAATACGAGAAATGGGCCCGCCGGCGTGTGGAAGCCGGGGCCGCAGCAAAGCTGACTACTGAGG
>CAYFYW010000317.1:0-2579 GCA_964347425.1 uncultured Nitrospirales bacterium | reverse complement strand
ATAAAACGGTTCCAGATAAGTTTATAAAGATTGTACTGGTCCGGGGACAAATAATTTTTTATACTTGACGGGGATCTGATAACTGCAGTCGGTCTGATGGCTTCGTGAGCCTCCTGTGCCGACTTTTTACTTTTATACACCGGTAGTCTCTGCGGTATATAATCTTTACCGAATTCTCCCCTGACCAAGGCCCGCGCTTCATGCTGAGCGTCAGTTGACACACGCACCGAATCTGTTCTCATGTAAGTTATGAGACCGGTGGAGCCTTCACCCCCAAGCTCAATTCCCTCATAAAGCTGCTGCGCAATGAGCATGGTTTTTTTGGCGGTAAACCTCAGTTTTCTTGAAGCCTCCTGCTGGAGTGTGCTGGTAATGAAAGGCGGCGCCGGAGATCGTTTCCTCTTCTTTTTTTCTATTTTTATTACCTCAAAGATCTTGTCTTCCAACTCTTTCAGGATATTTGCGGCTTCCGATTCATTTTTTATCTCCGCCCTATCGTCATTTATCCTAAATAACTTAGCATCAAAAGGAGGCGGTTCTTTCCCCTCAAGATTTGCAGTTATACTCCAGTACTCCTCGGACTTGAACGCCTCAATATCCGTTTCTCTGTCCACAACAAGCCTGAGCGCAACGGACTGCACCCTGCCCGCGCTGAGACCCCGGCGAACCTTTCGCCACAATAAAGGTGAGAGCTTGTAGCCCACAAGTCTGTCCAGAATTCTTCTGGCCTGCTGGGCATCAACAAGGTTCATATCAATTTTCCTTGGATTTTTAATCGCCTCGGTCACGGCTTTTTCGGTTATTTCGTTAAATTCAACCCTGTAGACTTTGTCTGAACTTCCGTTTAATTCCTCGGCAATATGCCATGCTATCGCCTCGCCTTCTCTGTCAGGATCAGGGCCGAGAAAGATCTTTTCAACTTTTTTCGCGGCCTTTTTTAAATCTTTCAGCACCTTTTCTTTTCCTTCAATTACAACATAGGTAGGTTCAAGATTGTTTTCAATATTAACACCAAGCTCTTTTTTAGGAAGGTCTTTCACATGACCGACAGATGCCTTTATCGAAAATCCCCGGCCGAGAAACTTGCTGAGAGTTTTTACTTTAGTTGGAGATTCAACAATTAAAAGAGACTTCATCTGTAACAGCTCCTTATCTGTTTGTACTGAAACATTGCCATATGCCGGCCCGGAACAGCAGATGACAATTTTTTTATTTTATTCGGGTTTTTTACAAAAACCTTTATACTTTTCCGGTCAGACTAAAAAGTTTTCCATCCGCCTGTCTGATAATCCCTTTCAGTTCAAGGTTTAATAATATCGATAATGCCCTGCCTGTCGACATATTTATTCCCCGGATAATGGAATCAATATGTTTCGGTTCATGGCTCAAGTAATTGCAAATTGTCTTTTCGTCCTGATTCATTGAATACAACTTTGTTTCATTGTCCGGTTTTTCTTCTTTGAGGATTCCTTTTATCTGCGACCTGAGCTCGTCGATTACTTCATCTGCGCTTTCTACAAGCCTTGCGCCTTTCTTGATAAGGTCATTGGTGCCCTTTGAGTTTTTCGATGTAATATTGCCGGGAACAGCAAAAACCTCTTTACCCTGTTCAAGGGCATATCCTACTGTAATGAGAGAACCACTGTCAATAGTCGCCTCAACTACAATTACTCCCAGTGAGAGCGCGCTGATGATCCTGTTCCTTCTCGGGAAATTTTCCCTGTTAGGAATGGTTCCCAGGGGGAATTCGCTTATGACCGCTCCGGAAGATTCAATCATCTTCACAAGATTCCTGTTTGACGCTGGATAGGGGATATCTATTCCAGAACCCAGCACTGCTACTGTCCTGCCTCCCGCTTCAAGCGACCCTTTATGTGAAGCTGTGTCAATACCCCTTGCCATTCCACTGACAACCGTCAGCCCTGATGCAGCCAGTTCATAACTAATTTTTTCGGCTGTCTGCATCCCGTATGCGGATGCTCTCCTTGAGCCTACCATCGCTATAGCATATTTGTCCGTTTCGGTGAAATTCCCTTTGGCATAAAGAACTATAGGCGCGTCGTAAATATGTCTCAGCCCTTCCGGGTATGCAGAATCATTAAAAGGAATCAGACGAATATTGCTTCTTTCCGCCCTTACAATTTCTCTCCGAATCGTCTCCCATTGATTAAATCCCGCGATACTCCGGGCCCTGCTTTCACCGATTCCGTTAACCTTTTTAAGCTCCCCAAATGACATTTTAAAGATGTTGCCGGGGCTTCCAAAGACCGAAAGGAGTCTCTTTGCCATTACGGGACCGACATCAGAGAGAAAGTTTAAGGCAAGCCAATACTGCAAATCAGACATAATATAAAAGTAATCCGTGTCCGTGTTCCGTATCCGTCATTTGTTTAACATATAACGAACAACGGTTGTTCATTTTTTCAATTTACGTATTTTCAGTCTTAGCGCGTTTAATTTTATAAAACCCTATTATGATTAAATTCTGTTTAAACTGGAATCAATAATTAATCTGAAAAAAGTCAAACTCATCAACATATTATGCTAATCCGTGCAATATTTTTTATATTTTTTATTAA
>CAYFYW010000316.1:0-5162 GCA_964347425.1 uncultured Nitrospirales bacterium | reverse complement strand
TATAGAGAGGGAAGGGTACCATTACATACATTCAGATCTGACATAGATTATGGCCTTACAGAGGCAAAGACTACTTATGGGAGAATAGGTGTTAAGGTATGGATATACAAGGGTGATGTGTTACCCGAGATGCATACGCCTCAATCAGGTGAGGATAAGGCTACAGTATAAGAGGAAACGATATGTTAATGCCTAAAAAAATTAAATTCAGGAAGATGATGAAAGGCCGAATGCAGGGGAAGGCATACAGGGGGTCTTCTGTTTCTTTTGGCGAGTACGGGCTGAAGGCTCTGGAGCCCGGTTGGGTTTCAAACCGTCAGATAGAAGCTGCAAGAATTGCTATAACAAGATATGTAAAAAGAGGATGTAAGGTCTGGATCAGGATATTTCCCGATAAGCCATTAACAAAAAAGCCTGCTGAAACAAGGATGGGGAAAGGAAAGGGATCTCCTGAATCATGGGTCGCTGTTGTGAGGTCAGGGAGGATACTTTATGAGATGGCAGGGGTATCTGAAAAGGTGGCGCGAGAGGCTCTCCGACTCGCTTCGCATAAACTCCCGGTCCCGACCAAATTCGTTAAGAGAGGTGAAATAGCATGAAAAAAACCTCTGAATTCAGGTCGTTAACCGTTGATGAATTGAAGCAGGAGGAAATAAACCTGAGAAAAGAGCTGTTTAATTTAAGATTTCAAAAAACAACGGGTGAAATTGAAAACCCTATGAGGATAAAGCAGGTGAGAAAAGATATAGCGCGGGTTTTGACCGTAATGAACGAAAAGACCAGGACAAAGGGTCATTAAGTTATTGAAAAATTAAGTCATTGAGTAGCAGGCAAAATGAATCAATTACTTAATGGCCTCATGACTTGATTTTGAGGAAGGAAGATATGTCGAGAAAGATTTATACGGGTGAAGTTATAAGCGATAAAATGGATAAAACCGTTATAGTGGCTGTGAAAAGGTTAACTCAGCACCCGGTCTATAAAAAGACGATAAAAAAGGTTACAAAGTTAAAGGCGCACGATGAAGAAAACAGGTGTAAGATCGGAGATAAAGTATCAGTCATTAAGTCGAGACCTCTTAGCAAGGATAAGAGATGGAAGGTTCTCGTTCGCACCGGCGAATCAGATAAGTCTGAATAAGTTAACCAGAATAATGCAGATATTGTTCAAAAATTTATTTAACTCGATGATTTTATTGAAATTAGCTTTATTCATTATGTCCACTGAAATATACAGTAATACCACTATTCAAACGTACACTAAGGTATCGAAAAATAAATTTTTTCGCAACACCTGCATTATTCTTATCGCATTTTTTGGGTTAAAGGGATGATTCAAGCACAAAGCAGATTAGAAGTTGCGGATAATTCAGGTGCGAAGAGGGTTCAGTGCATTAAGGTTATGGGTGGGTCATCAAGGAGATACGCCGGGATAGGTGATGTAGTAGTTGTAAGTATAAAAGAGGCATTGCCCGAGAGTACTATAAAAAAAGGGACCGTGGCAAAGGCTGTTGTGGTAAGGACCAGGAAAGAGACTCGGAGAATGGATGGTTCGTATATAAGATTTGACCAGAATGCCGTTGTCCTCATAAATGCAGAGGGAGATCCGATTGGCACAAGGATATTCGGACCCGTGGCAAGAGAACTGAGGTGGAAGGAATATATGAAGATTGTTTCTCTTGCTCCCGAGGTCATTTAATCTGAGTTATTAAGTAATTGAGTTATTAAGTAGTTAACACCCGAAAAATTCAAATGACTTAATAACGTGAGGAATTATATTAGGAGAAGATTGTGGGTTTAGGAGTAAAGAAAAATGATACAGTGAGAGTAATAGCTGGTGATGAAAAAGGTAAGCAGGGAAGGGTGCTTATTGTTCATCCCAGTGAAAAAATGCTTGTAGTGGAGAAACTTAATATAATAAAAAAGCACATGAAACCGAGCAAGAAATATACGCAGGGTGGCATTATAGAGAGGGAAGCTCCTATTCATATCTCAGATGTCATGCTTGTTTGCTCTAAATGCGATAAGCCAACAAGGATAGAACAGAAAGTCCTTGAGAGCGGTTCGAAAGTTAGGGTCTGTAAGAAGTGCGGGGAGGTCATGGATTAATTAAGTATGATGCGGCTGAGAGAAAAATATAAAAAAGAATTGGTTCCCATGCTTGTGAAGGAATTTTCGTATAAAAATGTAATGCAGGTGCCAAGGCTTACAAGTATTGTGCTTAACGTTGGGATGGGTGAAGCCATTCAGAACATAAAACTCTTGGATGCTGCCGTAAAGGAACTTGCCGTTATAACGGGGCAGAGACCTGTTATTACAAGAGCGAAGAAATCCATAGCCGGATTTAAATTGCGAAAAGGTATGCCTGTTGGATGTAAGGTTACCTTGAGAGGGGATATGATGTATGAGTTCCTTGACAAATTTATCAGTGTGGCATTGCCCAGAATAAGAGATTTCAGGGGTGTTTCGGCTAAGTCGTTTGACGGTAGGGGAAATTATGCCTTTGGGATTAAAGAGCAGATTATATTTCCAGAAATTAATCATGACAAAATTGAAAGTATTTATGGCATGGATATTATAATCGTGACTTCATCTAAGACTAATGAGGAAGGAAAGGCTCTTCTTCGACATTTAGGTATGCCCTTCAGGAATTGAAAAAGGGAAGTTTTCATTTTAGGAAGACAGAAGAGAAGGAACATTTATGGCAAAGAAATGCTTGATAGAAAAGGTAAAAAGGCCTCCAAAATTTAAAGTAAGGGGTTACAATAGATGCCCTTTCTGTGGCAGGCCCAGGGGTTATCTGAGGAAATTTGGAATGTGCCGGATATGTTTTCGGGAATTGGCCCTGAGAGGGCAAATCCCTGGTGTAATAAAATCAAGCTGGTAAATCAGTTGTTAGTTAACAGTTGTCAGTTGACAGAAATTATGAAATTAAAAAATAGAGGTTAAATAATATTATTATGATGACAGATCCAATTGCAGACATGCTTACAAGAATCAGAAACTCCAACATGACCAGGGCGGAAAAGGTTGATATCCCTGCGTCGAAGATGAAAATTGAGCTGACAAAAATACTTAAAGAAAAAGGATTTATTAAAGGTTATAAGGTGTTAAAGGATAGAAAGCAGGGTATCTTAAGAATATCACTAAAATATGTTTCCGGAGGCGAAAGGGTTATATCAGGACTTAAAAAAATAAGCAAGCCGGGCAGAAGGGTGTACGTAAACAAGGAAAAAATACCTCAGGTTATGGGAGGTTTTGGTATGGCGATTATTTCCACATCAAAAGGTGTACTGACTGACGAAGTCTGCAGGCGTGAAGGAATAGGTGGAGAGGTTTTATGTCATATATGGTAAGACGAGTTAAGATAACTTCTAACTTATTTTTGGGATTGAAATGTCAAGGATCGGAATAAAACCTATAAATATACCTAAAGGGGTCGACGTTAAAGTAAAGAGTAATGGAATTACCGTTAAGGGTTCAAAGGGCGAGCTTAAATGGGATTTTCCGTATACTATGAAAGTATCTGTTCAGGATGAATCCGTCATGGTGGAGAGACCTGCGGATACAAAACAGTTAAGAGCATTGCATGGATTGACGAGGAGTGTGATATCGAATATGATTACGGGCGTGAATGACGGATATCAAAAAATCGTTGAGATTTCCGGGGTTGGGTACAAGGCCCAGGCCCAGGGCAGGAAAATAATATTTGCTCTTGGCTATTCTCATCCTGTTGAATTTTTCCTTCCTCAGGGTATAACTGCGGAGGTAGATTCAAGACAAACTCGAATAACACTCACTGGCATTGATAAGCAGTTAATAGGTCAGGTTGCAGCAGATATTAGGGCCTTGAGACCACCTGACGCATTCAAGGCGAAGGGTATTCGGTTCGCGGGCGAAGCAATTAAGCTCAAGGCCGGTAAGGCAGGGAAGAAGTCGTAAATAATGAAAGAGAAAATAATCGGGGGAAGTTGTGGCCAATAAAAAGGGAGAAGCAAGATACAAACGCCGTAAACGGATAAGAAAGAAGGTTTACGGTACGTCTGAAAGACCGAGGCTCAGTATATTTAAAAGCCTTAAGCATATTTATGCTCAGATAGTGGATGATACATCTGGTAGTACCATTGTTTTTGCTGCGAGCATTGGTGGAGAACTCAGGGGACATCTCCGTTCAGGGGGTAATATCGAAGCTGCTAAAAGTGTAGGGGAATTGCTTGCCAAAAGAGCGATTGATAAGGGGATTAGGAAAGTAGTATTTGATAGAGGGGGTTTCCCTTATCATGGTAGAGTTAAAACACTTGCTGATGCTGCAAGAAAGTCAGGACTTGAATTTTGAGATTCTGATTTCACAGATTAATAGAAAAGAAAAGATTACACAGATGTAAAGAAGTAGAGAATAGAGAGAAGAAATCTGTGTAATCATCTTTCGAAATCGGTGTAATCAGGTATGATGAATATTATACCAGGAGGTTATAGTGGGTAGAATTGACCCTGAAAATCTTAGCCTGAAAGATAAAGTTATATATATAAACAGGGTTGCGAAGGTTGTTAAAGGAGGAAGACGTTTTTCTTTTAGTGCGCTTGTTGTTGTGGGCGATGGCAACGGGCATATAGGTGTGGGCAAGGGAAAGGCGAATGAGGTGCCCGAGGCTATAAGAAAGGCTATTGAACACGCAAAGAGAAACCTCATAAAGATTCCTATAAAAGATGGATCAATTCCGCATCAGATAACAGGAAGATACGGTGCTGGAAGAGTAGTTATCAAGCCTGCAGCGGAAGGCACGGGTCTTATTGCAGGAGGTGCTGTAAGGGCGATAATGGAGGTTGCCGGAATAAATAACATAGTTGCCAAATCCCTGGGTACCCACAATCCATTTAACACGGTTAGGGCAACACTTGACGGCCTCACGAAACTTAAGGACGTGGAAAGCGTTATATTGAGGACGGGCAGGACCAATGATGAACAGTAAACATCCTATAAGGATGTTTGATTACACAGATTAAAAGACTCGGATTACACAGATGTAAAAAAGTAACGAGTAGAGAGTAGAAAGGAGAGAGAAAAAATCTGTGTAATCATCTTTCGAAATCGGTGTAATCAGGTATGATGAATATTATACCAGGAGGTTATAGTGGGTAGAATTGACCCTGAAAATCTTAGCC
>CAYFYW010000315.1:0-1691 GCA_964347425.1 uncultured Nitrospirales bacterium | reverse complement strand
CGGCCGATCTTGCAAGCTGTGTCATTCCGGGAACCCTTGTATCAGGTGGTCAAACATTCAGATGCCCAAGACTTACAGGAGGTACAAGTTCTTACGGCGCAGGTGAGTCTGATGTATTTCTTATAAAGACGGATGCAGATGGCAATGCACTCTGGGAAAAGACCTTTGGAGGAGCAGATACAGATGTGGGCGATTCAGTGCAGGAGACCACAGACGGTGGTTACATCATTGCAGGATGGACATTTTCTTACGGCGCAGGTTCTGTTGATGTATATCTCATAAAGACGGATGCAGATGGCAATTTAATCTGGGAGAAGACCTTCGGAGGAGCAAGTGTTGATTATGGCTTCTCAGTGCAGGAGACCACAGACGGCGGTTTCATCATTACAGGAGATACATATTCATACAGCACAGGTTATGTTGATGTATATCTTATAAAGACGGATGCAGTAGCTAAGTGTAGTGATGGTTTCAATACTGTAAATAATTGAGCAAGAATCTCGATGTCTTTTATGGAGCCCTGGTTATTCCAGGCCCTGGTTTTTGAATGTTTCAAACAGAAATAAACGATTTCCGTAGCTTGTCATTTCAATGAGTAGTAGGTGTTATAGTTGATTTTCATAACTACCTTATCTTTGCGCTGACCGCTTTTGTACCATGGAAATTGAGTGCATTAAAACCCTGCAAAGTAAATTCGGTAAAAAGGTTGTGAGTACGGTCAAAAACAAACCCTGGAAGATAAAGTTAACGGTCTCTTTGCCACCTAAAGCAGCATAAGGATATCTTCCTTTAACATTCACTTCAAAAAGTTCTCGAAAAGGTATAAATTATAAGCAGCAATCTATAATTGGGATAGACCAATAGTTAGCTTTATCCACCAAATTTGGGATGATAGATGGACCTAAGTTCGGATATGTCCATTAGCCGAGGTTTTGCTTGGAGGACAAGGGGTTGAATGTGAAAGATATGAAGGAATTTATAATTGGCCATGAAAGCGAAATCTTCTGGGCGTTCGTTTTTGCTTTTTTCTTTGCATTCCTTATAGAAATCTTATTTAAACCCTTTCGCAGTTGGAGGGAACAAATTAAGAAAATAAAGGCATTATATAGTTTTATAGGAAAATCATCTTCGCTAAAGCCAAAAGACCTGCTGGGGAAACGTCCATTTAATCCATACTACTATCGCAGGCAAGAAGATGACTTGATTGATATAAGTTTAAATGATAAAAACAATGTATTAATAATTGGTCCTCCTTTGGGCGGTAAAACCAGGGCACTTTTTCAATCGCTAAATAAATAGCGATAGGGGTCAGGCCTTGACAAAGGACAATGGAACAAGCAATAGACAGATAGGAGAATTCTTTGGTGGTATGAGCTTTTAAGCAGTAGCGAAGGTATATCAGCGGTTCAAGAAAGATATGAAGAATGACAGAAAACTTAGAGGAAAGGTTAGAAAGATTGAAAAAGAATTGTCCTTTGTCAAGGCCTGACCCCTACGCTTCCAGACCCCTACGCTTCCAAAGAAGAAGACTTGGACAAGTTCGGTATTCCTGAACGTCTGAAAGTTAAAAGAAAGAAATACACCCTCTCAAAGAGCGATTCCGGGCATTCATCTTTCGCAGTTTCATCCTTCGCAGTGCTACGGAGAACGGGAGCCGGAATGACGGACAGTTCCCATTTCTTAAGTAATCT
>CAYFYW010000314.1:0-1941 GCA_964347425.1 uncultured Nitrospirales bacterium | reverse complement strand
CCGAATGTGGCTTTGTCATCAAGCGCCAGACTGTGGTTTTGCTCAGCCGTCTCGAATGAACATATCCCAGGCACAAAGTTCTTTATCGGGTTGGAATACCCCGCAAAGTAGTGGCACTTCACGTCAGAGAGCACCAGGAAAATCCGGGCATCATCAGCCTTAGCATTAAAGATAACTTCCGTGCCACGGGATGTTCGGCCTGCATGTATGAATCCATCGAGACGGTAGTCGTGAACGTGGATTTCAAAGCGGCAAATTCCTGCTTTTATGACAGCCTGCTCTATTTGTTTCTTAATTGTGCGGTTGGCTGCGGTATCGGCATTGTGTGTTCCTGTGCAGAGCAAAAACCTAACCAGCGAGCTGTCACGTAATGCAGGGAAAAGCTGCCCAAAAATATCTTTAAAGGGCATGTCCCGCGTGCCGTCGCTAAGCAGGACACAAAGAGGCCTGTCGGCAAGTTTTTTCCAAAAATCGTCCTTTTGGGGTCTTGCCAGAGCCCGACTTAAAACTGTTTCATTA
Source organism: uncultured Nitrospirales bacterium (assembly GCA_964347425.1). Taxonomy (GTDB): domain Bacteria; phylum Nitrospirota; class Thermodesulfovibrionia; order UBA6902; family BMS3Bbin08; genus CAYFYW01. Next base: position 1,422 of record CAYFYW010000314.1, on the reverse strand, counting down.
TCCGCTTTTTTCTCATTCTGCCACGGGCGTATTATTTCACTAACATTTTCATAGGGAATTTGCAGTTCTACAAGGGTTTTGCCATAGTGAAGGCCAACTTTCATATCGGTAACCCTCAAGTCATCCGGTACATTTCCCGGAGCTTAGCATACACGGATTTCGGAAGGTCAATCAAGGAAAAAGTTACCGACTGTAGTTTCGCTTCTTTCGGGCTGTGCTATGGGGGATTGCCTGATACGCACAAGAGTAGTTTGTCTGATAGCAAAAACAGGCTTTCCCCTTATTCGTATAAGGTAGACCTTTGGTTATAATCAGATGCTCGATTAAGAGAGTCGAAAACAAGAATTTGCGGCAATAAGCCTGAAGAACCTGATAAATCTGGAACATACAGCAAAAATCACAACATAGTTAAATAACAAATGAAAGGATTGAAAATGCGATGCAAGGTGATTTTTATACAAGTGGTCTTATTGACATTTCTGCTCGGGATCGGGGGTTGTTTTTCATCTAATCCATCTGACATAAAGGCTTTTGTCAAGCCGGCACAGGTTACCGTAACAGCTAAGGATTACATTTTGCATCCACCGGACGAAATCGAGATACATTGCTCGAAGGTACCTGAAATTCACCTGCAGAGCCAGCAAATTCGTCCGGATGGTAAGGTCAGCTTTGAAGCTTTGGGCGAGATAGAAGCTGCGGGGAAGACCCCGAGGGAGCTGGCGAAGCTCCTGCGCGAGAAAACTTTGCTGCTGTATGCGTTGACAGGCGAAAATCCCGTTGACGTGCGCATAGTAGTGTATAAAAGCAAAGTGTATTACGTTCTGGGGCAGGTGCATTTTCAGGGGCCTAAGGTCTCTACGGGACGTGATACAGTGTTGACGGCACTAGCGCAGGCCCAGCCAACGGTTTTAGCATGGATAGAACGAATACAAGTAATCAGGCCATCTGCAGATAAAAATGTTAAGCCAAAAATATTCGAGGTCAACTACGACCGTATGATTGCACATGGGTATATTGGCAAAAATGTTCTGCTCCAGGAAGGCGATATAATTTACGTTCCACCTACGGTATTGGCCGCAGTAGCAATGAAGATGGAAGAATTTGTCCGGCCAATTGGTCGGGCTTTTTCCACCGTGAACATCGTGCAGGGCCCTCCGGGCAGCAGATAGGCTTCTTCGGCTAAGCATGTTTTAATCTGTGTATGATAAATTTAAAATAAGACGGTTGTAGTGATGAGCTGGCGGAAGACATTGCAATCAGTTCATTTTGCTGGCATAGTTTGGTTTACACTCAGCACAAGCTATATATTGGCCTGGGCCTTGCGGCGGGCGGGTAAAAGCTGGTGGGTTATTGTCTCACTGTCAGGGTATTCCACGTTAATGGCATTGCTGTTGACAGGTCTGTATTTACTTGCAATTTTCA
>CAYFYW010000313.1:0-6917 GCA_964347425.1 uncultured Nitrospirales bacterium | reverse complement strand
CCCCGTACCCCACAACATCCTCATTTTAATGGAAAATTCCTTGATTCGGCGAAACCGGTACCGGCAAAACACGCTCTGACATGCTAATCCTGGACGTGGTCTAACCCCTTCTCCCGCTCCATTTAGAATTAAATTAATATTCCCTATAGTCTTGCTGCAGGGTTACCTTATTTTCTGTTATTCCGCACCTGCCTGCCGGCAGGCAGGCTTGATGCGGAATCTAGTCTCTTTTCCTCTTGATTCCTGCTGGTAGACATTCCCTGATATCATCCATTTTTGCCCGATTGTATAGTTTTTGTATAATAGGTTTGTTGTTTATGGTGTTATCAAGGATGTCTTCAGCCTTAACTTTGTGGGCTGGGCGCCAGGCTGAGGGGTAAAAAAAGTATTAAGTACACCTGCTGCTAAATGATTTTTAGACACCTCTTCTTTTTCGCTTTAAATGCTTCTTTGACAAGAAAATCTAATGTCCCGGACTTTGAATCTGATTTGATCTGTTTATCCCACTTTTGCCAGTCTTTTTCAGAAAACCAATGTCTCAGCTGCACATATTCTTCCTCAGGAAGAGATTCAATAGCATCCTTAATTTCATCAACTTTTGACATCTTTTTCTCCTAAATTTTTGAATGTAAAGTATCCTTGTATTATTTATTGTCTTATTTATATTATACAGTTTCCAACGATTAATAAAAACAGAAAGTAAACTAGGAGTTCCCCCAATTTTTTTATAGGAGACCAACATATCCAATTCTCTTCATCTTCCCTCCTGAATCCTAACGCTAAAATCAGCGATGCGATATTCGCATTCGCTGTATTTGTTGGTTAGGTTTTTTTAAATGTCAATTTGTCAAGTCTGACCCCACTTTCTTTTTCTCAAAATTATTATCTGGATTATACACCTGTTTTGCTATATAATACTTTAATATGCGGTGGAAATTATGTGACCCAAATAAGTGAAATAATGCTGCTAACAATTACAATGAGGGAGAGATGACAAATAAAACTTCTACTAAGAAGGGTGTTAAGAAGGCAAAGCCTGTAAAAAAGGAGGTTACCAAGACTTAAAAAAGTATCGAATATTCGTTTAATAATTGTATCTGGTATCTGGGGGTCTATCTGGAGGTTGGACTAAGCTATCTGATTGATATTTAAAGATAACCATCCCAATCATGAGTGTTTTCAGCCCTTAAAGCACCATTTTAAAGGGTAAAATCAGCATTGTAAGGAGTTATCTGATTGCTCCTTGCATCTCAACTCTTTTCGTTTTTGTTCGAGGTCAAACGACAGGTTAGAGAGTCATATTTATTTGTCACATGTCAAGCCCTGAGCCCTAATTTCGTTAGAAGAGGAAGTAACTTTTTAGCAGGCAAAAATTTCGGTCAAAAATCCCTAGATTGAGGATTGCACCTACAACTAAATGATTTTGTGACGAAAAAATATTGAAGATTACTGGTTAGAAAGTGAGTATAATCTTTAGCATTGAGGAAGGTCATCTCTTTTAGACAATTAATAAGGTTCTTTGTTATCTTTTTAGATATGCTATTTCTTTTTTAATTTCTTCAATATCATTATAGTGATAATTCTCATCTTTCATAACCTTAAGAAGTTTTTTTAAATTATCCAACGTAGCACCTTTCAGGGATATTAAACATAACAATAGAAATTCGTCAGGATATCTGGCCTTATTTTTTTTATATAAGGCCATCATTTCTTTATGGCTTTTTTCGATATCATCTAGTAGTTCAATAGTAGTTAAAATGTCTCTAACTCTATTTGTTTGTTTTTCGTCAATACCGATAAAAGCTAAAGATAAAGATTCATCTTTCCATTCAAAAATAAATTGGATGTCAATTGATGCCCTTTCATTGAACATTTTCCACTCTGTAAGAATCCCTTTGAGGTAAGGAGTTTCCACATCATAAACTCTGAAACTGCCATATGCAGGGATCCCCCTTGCTTTTTCTATTAAGAGATTGGCTAATCTTATATTATGCAAAAGTCTCCACCAGCTAAAATCATCAAGGCTTGAATAATGTAAAGTTCTCATAAATCTGAAATAAGAGTCATCTGCATATAGAATTCTATTCGATATCTTGCTAACCATCGATATTTGAATTCCTCTCAAATTATTATCAACTGCTTCAAAAATAATATCGCCTCTTGAGTTATCTTTATCTCCCAAGGATATTGTAATAGAATCCAGACGATGCCCTATAAAGATTGGCTTAATATACTTCATATCTCCTTTGTAAAAAGGAAATCTAAGCTTGAGTCCCATTAAATGAAGTGGTTCTGCATCTACAGTTGCTTTTGTGAATGTTAGCTTTTCAGGTCTGTAATTGATGGCCGTTTCCATACCTAGGTTAAGAATATAGTTTTTTATAAATAGATATAATGAGAGGTTACCTACAAACCACAAAATGATAACGATAGGTCCAATGATTATGGATAATTTTATTATCTTCTTTTTAGGAAACGTCATTCCTCTTGATCTAACAAATAGACCGAGCTTGCCAAAGTTTTATCCTTCGGCGGCTCGGCTATCTTCTTTAATTTTAGACCAGCCGCTTTCTATCACCTTCTCACGTTGGGTTCGATTTTGTAAGGAAACAGTTATTGATTTACGTTATCACAATTTGATCCTTAAAGAAGTAGCTTATCCCCTCTCTTGAGTGTTTTTTACTCCTATTTTTTCAGCTTGTCAAGAGGTCTTATAGATACTATAAGTTTTGTTAATAAGACGTGATCATACAAATGTGAAATCTAACGATTTACATGAGTAATCTTGTGTGGTGGAGCAAAATGAGAGAGTAAAGATAACAGGAAGATATCGATACGGTTTCTGATTTTATCTGGTAGATGAAATTTCCGCAAAAACAGCCTTAACCTGGGTTTTTGTATTTCTCATATTCGAACTGTTGTTTATCAGGAAATCCGCACAGGCCTTTTTCTCTGAGATCGGGATCTGGGCACGCATCCTTTTGACGGCCTGGTCTTTTGAAAGCCCCTGTCTCTTAAGCCTGTTAATCGCTGTTGCATTGCTGCAATAGACAACTACAATTTTATCAAAGAGCTTCTCATAGCCGCCCTCAAACAATAACGGGACCTCAAAGACAACTACTGCCTCACGGTTTTTATTTAAGATTTTTGTTTTCTTTTTTTTTGCGATTTTTATAACTTCTGGGTGAATTACCTTTTCTGCGTACTGTCGTTTTCTAAAATCACTGAAAATAATATCTGCCATGCGTTTTTTGTTTATTGACACCTTCAGGGGTTTTTTGATTAATATGTCTTCACCGAGGACTGAAGCAAGTTTTTTCATTATAACCGGTTTCTTTAAAACTTCACGAACAAGCGTGTCTGCATTAATTGTATGAGCACCTAAATTTTTAAAGAGTCTCAGGACAGTTGTCTTACCCGTCCCGAGACCTCCGGTAAGACCGATAAAGGGCATGGTAAATTATATCAGATTTTTATCATGTCCATCAGTTACAGGAGTTACCCAGAAAAAAGGCATTTAAGAGATAACCATGTAAAAGACAAAGAAAAAGTGAAAATTAAAAGTCACCGGTATTGGTTTTCAAAAAATGAGGGGACTTTTTGCAGGTAATTTAAGTGTCAAACATAATACATATGTGATATGGCAAAGGTCATGCCCCGTCCCTGATCAAGTCAGAGGGCATGCTTGATTGGGAGATTGGATAAGCATTATGTCATTGTCCGACTTGATCGGAAAATCCAGAAGTCATAGCTAAGGGAACTACCTTTATATTTGATGAGTTATGGTTTATTGCATATCCATGCAGAGAAACTGGATCCCCCGGTCAAGCCCTGAACCGTATGGTCCAGGGCAAGCCGGAGGATGACAAAAGTAATGGCATCACTCGTCCGTGAGACCTATAAAAAAATTGGGGGACCTCCTGTAATATATCATCTTGCCTGACCTGGATTGGTTAGGTTAATATAATTCAATGCATACAGCACGGCGAAAAAGGATGCTATCTCTTTTTCAGGCATTGTTTTTTGTATTGTTAATCTTTTTCCACCCTCTGGTCAGTGCCGGCTTTAATCCGGATGAGCACTCCCGGCTGCACCCTGAAAGTTTGCCCCAAAAGCCAGACGAGCAATTTAAAAAGGCTGTCAATCTGTTTAACCTGAAGATGTATAAAGAGGCGGAAAATATTCTCCTGGATTTTGTGTCTGATGACCGGTGGCAGGAGAAGACCTATTTTTTACTTGGCAGGCTCTATAAAGAGCAGGGTTTGTTTGACAGGGCTGAGGATTTCTTTAAGAAAATTGTCGACTGGAATTCCCTATTGAAAGATTATGCCTTGAATTTACTAACTGATATTTACATAGCTGAAGAGAAATTCGATGAAGCTGTTGTAAGTGCTGGACAAATACAGAACAAGGCGCTTCTAAAAAAGGCAGGGCAGTATGAAATTACGGCATTACTTGCAATGAAAAAGGAAGAGGAAGCCATAAGGGCACTATATCGGTTTGTAAAGCGATATCCAGAGGAGTGGGAGTCAAAGTTAATTTTAGGACGGCTTCTTAAAAAATCCGATAAAAAACAAGGAGCCATTACCCTCCTGAAAGATGTATATATTAATGCATCCCCCCAGGAAACAGAAGCCCTTAACGAGTTAGAGGCGATGGATGCTGATGTGTTTACACAGAAGGAAAGATTAAAAAGGGCGGAGAATCTTTTTGAAAAAGGCGATTTCCAGAAAGCAGAGGTTACCTATAAAGAGGTCTTTCAGAATATAAACGATTCTGCCCTGAAAGCTAAAGTCAGATTCGCAGTTGCCATGTGCCAGTTCAGGCAGAAGAAATATCATATGGCAGCTGAAAGTTTCGGGTTTATTGAAGATCCTGAGGCAATGTTCCTGAAGGCAAAGGCACATTATAGAATTAACGAGTTGGAGGGTTTTAATGGCATGATAAAAAAATTCGAGGTAGATTACCCTAAGAGTGAATATAGAGCCGATCTTCTTCTTGTATTTGCAGATGAGCTGAGGAGGACAAACAGGGTAAGTGAATCGGAAAAGTTCTATAAAAATGTTTTGAAGGATTTTCCTGAAAAGGCTGAAGAAGCGCTTTGGGGGCTTGGGTGGATGAAATATTCCAGCGGAAATTATAAAGAGGCGGTCAAATATTTCTCGGAACTGACGTCCTCTGTAAAAAATGGAGAATATTATAAATATCTTTATTGGGAAGCAAAGGGACTTGAGATGTTGGCTCGGGACTGCATCGGACAGAAGCCCGGTATGAATACACAGGAGAAAATTTGTCCCGGGGAGGCGAGCTATCATTCAGCATATAGCAGACTCTCAGCAGACTCGGGTTATTATGGTTTTCTTGCGAAGATGCGTTTAAGAGGGTTTGAAACACCTGAAAGGATTGAAGTAACAAGGCCTGAAATACCTGAGGGAAAGGTTTATGAAAGGATAGAGGCGCTCAAAATTTTAGGCATGAATAAGGAAGCGGCAGAGGAGATTAAGGTGGTTTTAAAACTTACAAAAGGCTATCATAAGTTAAAATATTTGGGTTATACAGCCGTGGACGTAGGTGAATATGTAAGTATAATTTATTTAGTCGAGAATATTAAAGACAGGGAATTTCTTCCGCTTTCTTACCCTCTCGGCTACTGGAATATTGTGAGGAAGGCTGCTGATAAAGAATCTGTTGACGAATATCTTATAGTTGCTTTAATAAGAGAAGAGAGCCGGTTTGATCCAGAGGTCGTCTCGGTTGCGGGTGCAATTGGCCTTATGCAGCTTATGCCATCTACTGCTCACAGGATAAAAAAGTATTTGAAGATAGAACTTAAGGACAATTCAGAAATCCATGACGAAGGTAAAAATATACATATAGGAACGCATTACCTGTCATTACTAATCAGAAAATTCAAGGAGATACCCCTGGCTCTTGCCGCTTATAATGCAGGCGAGGATGCAACGAAAAGGTGGTTATTTGAGTCTAACCATAAAGATATCGATGAATTTATTGAGGATATACCATATCGAGAAACCAGGAGATATGTCAAAAAGGTATTAAAGAGTTACTGGCAGTATAGAGCGATTAATGGTGTTCCGATAGAGGGTTATCGGCTCTTATGTAATGGAAAATGTGACTATTCAGCCCCGGGCAACCACAGACTAACAAAGGCGTTGAATTAGAAATATAATGCAAATTCGTAACGCGAGTGTTAAGGGGTTTACTTTCCACTGTTATTTTGATATGTTACAGCAGGCAAAATAATAGAGGTTCGATTTATTTATGGAGGATTCATCCATGGAAAAGATAAAAATGTTCGAAGAAAAAATAATGAAGATGATTGATAAAATGAAGGCCGTAACTGAAGAGAATAAAACATTAAATGAAAAAATAAAGAAGCTTCAGGAAGAGCTAAAGAGAAAAGATGATGAAATAAGGGCACTCAAGCAGGATTTTAAAAATATTGATAAAATAATGGCGAATGTGGACAGACTTAATAGCGAGCGTAAGGCAGTCAGGTCTCAGGTAGAAGATTTGATTAAAGAGCTTGAGTCGGTGGGGTTTTAAGGGGGGATTTTATCTAAGGGTGCAGATTTACAAATGATTTGATCTCACAGCAGGTGATAAAAATGCGTTCTATAGAAGTCCAGATATTAGGTCAGAATTATTCGATTAAGACAGATGAAGAAGAGGCTTATGTAAAAGCGCTGGCGAAATACGTTGATGAGAGATTAAAAGAGATATATAGTGTGGCTCCCAATGTAGGTCATGTAAAGGCAGCAATTATGACAGCTTTTGGTATAGCAGATGAGCTTTTCAAACTCAGGACAGAACAGGAAAATCTGGATAAGATGATCGAAGAAAAAACAAAAATTCTCTCAGGTTTACTTGAATAGTCAACTTTCATTTTTTATTAC
>CAYFYW010000312.1:0-3614 GCA_964347425.1 uncultured Nitrospirales bacterium | reverse complement strand
CTTTTTCATATAAGACCTGTATTCATCTCCAAATATCTTTAATACCTCCCGTTCCTCCCTCTTTGACAACCGGGAATAAACATAGACGAGCACCGGAAACATCAAGGCCGTTATGATCGTCGGCCACTGGATCAACATCCCTATCATCACTAAAAAGAGACCTGAATACTGGGGATGCCTTACATATTTATAGAGACCATCTGTCACCAGTTCGCCCTTTGCCCCGTGGATTCTCCGCCATCCCTTCCACATAATTGCAAAGCCAATGATAACCATAAGGTTGCTTATTAAATGAACGACTGCAAGCATTGTCTCGCCTCCGCCAAGAAATACGACCCAGAGATGACCGCTTGCGTGTGAAAAGGGATTCAGTGCGGGATACTGGCTTCCCAAAAAGCCGGTGAGGATATAGATTGTAAGAGGAAATCCGTACATCTCTGTAAAAAGTGCTACAAAAAAGGCGATAGTAACACTCATAGAACGCCACTCCCTTTGTTTAACCGGAGTCATGAAGCTGAAGATAAAGAAAATAAAAAGACCTGCGTTAACTAAAACAAGACTCCAGAAACCGTATGCATATGAAATATCAAAACCATGCATTATCATCAACTCCGACATTCAACATCTTTTTACTTGATTCAACATTACCCTGAAATCGTGAATCAAATATGAATGTTTTGTGAAAAAAATATGAATAACCGGTTTTATATGCAAGATTTCTCTCCACACCTGCACCATACACATGAGCAGTTTTCATGGTTGCAGTTTTTATCCTTAACCCTGCTCTCATATCTCTTTTTTGCAACGGGCAGGAGGATGCGTTTTATAGGAGAGGGATTATAATGTTTCCCGAGAAAATCACAGGGTTTACCTTTTGCAGCCTTCTTTGCAATATATCTGTAGCCAGCATGGCCGAACATTTCGAATAAATACCTGTCAACAATAGATGTCTCGATCATTGGTTTTAGCTCTCTTTTCCACAGCATATCATAATCCAAGCCATCCATAAGGCTTTTTGCAGCAAGGTAACCCGATAAGATCGCATACTTCATCCCGAACCCCCAGAGACCGTCCTGAAATCCTGCCGCTTCTCCAATATATAATTTATTGTTATGTATTTGTGTATCACGAAGGTAATAATTTCCATAACCTCCAAATTTCTTCTCATTTTCAATATCCAGCTTAATATTATCTTTGAAAAATCGCTTCATCTGCTCAAAATATTCATCACCTCTTCTATATTCTCTGTAAAGTACGGTGACCATTGTTCCATATCCCTGATTTACAAGGAGGTATGCATACCCCTTCGGGGCGATTCTATCATCAAGAACCACGATTGTTTTATCTTCCATTGCGGTATTAAAGGTAATGCCAACAGCAATGCCGTCAGCTCCTTTCGGTCCAGTCCCGACAATAGCTCTTCCGTTAAAAGTATCAAGGCGGTGGTTAAAAAGTATCTCGGTCCCCAGCGACAGCGCCTGTTCCTTCAGTCCCATATCGAGCGTTCCGTCCATGGGTCCTCTTTTGACAAGATAAAAAATCGGCCTGTCTGATTTAATTTCAGCAGGTTTCATCTCCGGGGCAAATAATGTTCCTCCATAGCGCGGGACACAAAGAAAATTTATCTCAATGCCTGTATCTTTGATAATCTCTGTAATATCTTTTCCCGAACTCCAGTTCTCCAGCCCCTGAAAATCACCGTTTAACCGATGACCGACATCCGGAGATTGTTCAAAAACCCGGACAGGGAACCCGTGTTTTCTAAGGACAATAGCAGCGCTCAATCCCGCAGGCCCGGCGCCGATGATATTGATTGTTTCATTTGGATTCATTTTTAAAGTCTATAAATATGGGAAGCCAGTAATTAACTTAGATTTTGAGCCACCATTTTATAGAAATCTTATAACAAGTTACATTAATGTTCAAAGAAATTTTGGTTTCATAATGTCATGGGATTCCATGAAAAAACAGTATATTCTACCTTCAATGCTACAATATGACACTACTTATGACACAGTCTAAACAAAGTCAAAAAATGAGTTTTCTAAAGAGAAAGCACGCCGGATTTCTTCTCTTCTGTCTATTCGTTGTGATGATCGGCTATGGGCTGACACTACCAGTGTTGGGATTCTACATTGAACGGCTTGCATTAGCTGAGGGCGCCACGTCACGGAACGCCACTTTTCACGTTGGTCTGCTTACCGGCATATTTGCCTTTATGCAATTTTTCTTTGCACCGTTATGGGGCAGGTTGTCGGACCGTGCGGGACGACGTCCTCTTTTTATGATCGGACTAGTCATGGCTGTGGCTCAGGCAGGCGCAGTGGGTTGGCTTATCGGACAAGTCGGTGAAAAGTTATTGTTGCCCCCTGGCTTTGTATTGATGGGAGGCGCATTGTTTTTGTTAATGATGACTCGGGAGATAGCGCTTATTCTGTTCTATGTATCTTTATTTGCCATCGGCATGGCGTTAATTAATCCGAGTCTGTCTTCACTGGTCAGCAAGAATGCGGGCGAGCTCTCCGGAACCGCACTGGGCATGCAAAACGCAGTCATCAGCCTCGGACAGACCGCTGGCCCTGTAATCGGGGGACTTTTATTTATATGGAATGTTCATGTGCCATATCTGCTAACAGCGTTAATGCTGACCGGAACTGCAATAACTCTGGGAATTAAAATATGGCCTAAAAACAGGCGGTATTAAAAAGGTTTACGTTGTCGCTACATTAGTTTATGTCTCTTTCTTCATAACACCCCTTAACAATACCGGAGCAAACAGGGTTGTCAGGACGACAACAAGGACGAGGGCCGCGTATATATTTTCATCAAAGTATCCGTTCCTCCGGCCTATTTCCGCAAAAACCAGACCCACTTCCCCCCGTGGTACCATGGCAATCCCGGTTGCAAGTTTACTGTTCCAATCTCCCCTGATCCAGAGACCGCTGATCATTTTTGTAATAATCGCTCCCACAGTGAGAATCACGGCAATATTCATAAAGTCGCCTGAAATAAAATCAACGGCCTGAAATTCTATTGAGACACCCACCATTACAAAGAAGACGGGGACAAACAGATTTGTTACAGGCTTCATACTGCGCTTGATTTCGTCTGTTATTTCAATGTCGTTAATTCTGGAATTCCTTATAAAAGGGATAAAGAAAGCCCTCGAAAAGGCAATTCGTGCTGCAAATGCGCCAAGGATATGTGGAGCGCCGATCTTGTGGAAAAAAATCGCCATAATGAGGATTATTGATACGGCCACTGTAGGAATTATCCCCTCTGTTTTGCCTGCCGAAGAAAATTTTGCTATAAGGGGAAAAAGGAATCTTATCATAACAGGCGTTAAAAATAAAAAAACGGTTATAATGCCGAATATCCTTACAGGCTCGATAATATCAAGGCTGCCTCTTATTGAGAAGTTGTAGATTACCGCGAGTATGAGGACTCCAATGACGTCATCAATAATCGCGGCGCCGAGAACTACCTTTGCCACTTTTGTATCGGTTCTCCTCAAATCCAGAAGGACCCTTAAAGTAATCCCGATACTGGTCGCTACAAGCGTGCCGCCTATAAAAAGGGAATGAATGAGAGGCAATTCCAGAACATAATATCCA
>CAYFYW010000311.1:0-3143 GCA_964347425.1 uncultured Nitrospirales bacterium | reverse complement strand
GTCTTGTAATAGTCATACCGATTATTGATCGGCTTATTAGGGTAAGCCTGCGAACTGTTACTATTGAAGTGCCTTCACAGGATGTAGTTACGAAAGACAACGTATCGGTCCAAGTAAGTGCTGTTGTATATTTCAGGGTTGTTGACCCTGATTCATCTATAACAGAAATTGAAGATTACCATTACGCTACATCGCAGATGTCTCAAACAACCCTGAGGAGTGTTCTAGGGCAGAGCAATCTTGATGAACTCCTTGCCAAAAGGGAAGAACTGAACTCAAAACTTCAGCATATCATTGAAGAACAAACAGAACCCTGGGGCGTAAAGGTTACACATGTCGAGGTAAAAAATGTTGATTTACCGGAAACGATGCAGAGGGCGATTGCAAGACAGGCAGAAGCTGAAAGAGAAAGAAGGGCAAAAATCATTCATGCAGCAGGTGAACACCAGGCAGCCGAAAAACTCTCGGATGCGGCATCAATAATCAGAGCCGAACCTATAGCACTGCAACTTAGATATCTTCAGACGCTGGTCGAAGTGGCTACAGAGAGTAATGCAACAGTATTAACTCCTATACCCATACCTATAGATTTAGTTGAACCATTTTTGAAGAGATTTGCAAAAAAGGACTGAATAGGAAATTGATTTATCCACAAACAGGCCAACGTAATCTAAGAAATGAAAACCATGCGTAGTCTGGATAGAAGAGAATTCGTTAAACTCGCCTCCGTAGCCGGAGCCGGTGCCCTCATGCCGGAACCGCTAAAGGTGCTTGCAGACACGGTTAACCAAATATTCGGGACTAAGCAGAAGGGTAAGGTTGAATATGTACCGAAGCCGATCGCCGGAGCCAGATTCGGTATGGTAATAGACCTTGGAAAGTGCATTGGCTGCAGGCGGTGTATGTATGCCTGCAAGCTGGAAAACAACGTTGCTGATACCATTTCTCCTCCTTATATAATGGTGTTTGAAACCGAATCGGCCACAGGCGCAACAGGCCATTTCGCTTCTCCTGAAATGATGGGTAAGGGGACAACGATGTATTACACGAAACTCCGTAAAGACAAGTGGTACATGCCTGTACAGTGTAACCACTGCGATAAGGCACCATGTGTTCAGGTTTGTCCCACCGGAGCGTCATATAAAGACCCGGACGGTCTTGTGCTGATAGATTATGACAAATGCATTGGATGCAGGTACTGCATGACGGCATGTCCGTACAATGCCCGAAGATTCAACTGGTGGGAGCCGCATGTGCCTCATGACAAAATAAATCCACTCGTACCCCTGCGAAGGCACGGTGTTGTAGAAAAATGCACGTTCTGCGTACACCGTACGAGAAGGGGGAGGTTTACACGTTGTGTGGAGGCATGCCCCAACAAGGCGAGGACATTCGGAAATTTTAATGACCCTGACAGCGAGGTTTCAAAATTAGTCGAATCCGAAAGGAATTTCCGGCTCAAGGAAGGACTTAATACAGAACCCCTCATATGGTATCTGACAAAACCCAAAAAAAAGAGAATGAGGTGGTATAGTCCCCTGCCTCCTCCTGAAAATATCAGGGGTGTAAAGTTATGAAGAAGGCTGGTAATTCATTTAAGATCTTTATTGCAATATTGCTGGCACTGATCGGATGGGGCAGCTTCAACTGGCTGCGTTTTCTGACACATGGCCCCGGACTTACAGGCTCTAGTGATGTTGTGCCCTGGGGAATATACATATCAGGTCTGGCATATTTTATCGGCGTGAGCGCAGGCGCGACAATTGTCGGATTATGTATACACGCCTTTGGACGTCATGACTATGAGCCCGTGGGAATACGTGCAATTCTCCTTGGACTGCTCTGTATCTTCGGCGCCACACAATTCGTACTGGTAGACCTCGGGGTTCCCTTCAGAGGTTTGAAGGTCCCCATCATCCTCCACAACCTGACATCACTTTTCCTTATTTCTTCAACGAGCTATTACGGATTCATGACAATATTGGGAGGAGAACTCTACTTCTCAATAAAAGTGGCGACCGGGAAAGCGAGCCACAGGGATAAAAAGATAGCAAAATGGCTTGGGATCCTTGCGGTCCCTTATGCCCTATGGGTAGTGCATGCCTTTACCGGCTCAATCTTCGGAGTAGTCAAAGCCAGGGAAATGTGGACCACTCCCATGCTTCCTGTGCATTTCGTGATATCAGCAATTGCAAGCGGATTTGCCATGGTTATACTGGTTTCTGTAATAACCTCAAAAGTGGAAAAGAGGGATCTCCTGAGCAGTGAGACCTACAACCACATGGGCAAGCTGCTTGCCTTCTTTGTGGTGGTAACCCTGTTCCTTGACTTTTTTGACTATTTTATCCTCAGGTACAGCGGGAAGAAAGAGGCAATGGAGACATGGCATATTCTGACGACCAGGTATGTTCCTGTGTTCGTGACGAATATAGGTGGATTGATGATAGCCTTTTTAATACTGATGTTCAGAAAGGGAAGAACAGCCAATGGACTGTTAATTGCTACATCAATAGTACAATTGGCGATAATAGCCTATCGTATTGACCTTGTATCGGTCGGACAGTTAGCCCCGATGTTTCCGGGTATGGGTCATTTGTACTACTATCCGACGCTTTCAGAGATATCAGTGGCTTTTGCATTAATAGCTATGTTAATTCTTCTTTATACAGTGCTGTCCAGGATATTACCTATGGAAGAAAGAGTTCAAGAACCAGTTCACGGCGTTAGAAAATTTAGACAGGGTTTTCCAAAAGGTAGAGAGACACTTCAAGAACCGGTGCATCCTGTCAGAGAATTTGGACAAGGCTTACTGAAAAGATAAATATGGAAATTTTGATTATTGATCGATGGAGGTGAAAAATTGAATGAGTCACCGAACAGACCTAATCCCGTTAAACAGAAGAGACCTAAAAATATTTCAAATGTTTTTGTCAGTTATTGGGGTCTATGGATAATATTGATGATTTTATTCATATTTTTTGCAATAGACGTTTCTGAGTATACACCGCGTACCGGTGATGTTATTGACGTTGCGGAAGCGATTAAAGAGCCGGACTTCGGCGAACCAGAATATGTTGGCTCAAAGAGGTGCAAAGACTGCCACTGGGAGAAATACGATACCTGGAAGAATACATTGCATTCCA
>CAYFYW010000310.1:0-2160 GCA_964347425.1 uncultured Nitrospirales bacterium | reverse complement strand
TAATTCACTACTGCCCAAAATAATCGTAAACAGGGAGGCTGAATGAGGTTTGACATTCAAAAAACCTGTTCGCCACGGCGAATCTCCGATTGATTCATTGTGTTTATGAGGTGTTCAGCCTCTACAAATTCCTTATTTTGGAAAGGTATGATTTTAATTATTAGCGTAAGGGATTTTGTTATTTGAGATTTCTCATACAGGTATACTCTAAATCTGGTTTGTAATTCCAGATATAATTATTCATCTTCAAATCTGAAAATCAGCTCCCCCTCCCTTGTAATTCCCTGCTTTCTCGCGAGTTCTTCTATAAGGTTAGAGTCTTTCTTTATTGCCTCTATATGTCTTTTCGCTTCTTCATTCTGCTTTTTCAGATCCCTTATCTCCCTCTGGATGTCTACGCTGATAGACCTCAATTTGACATATCGCAGAAGTCCATTTCTGCCAAAAATCAAGGTGAGAAACAGGTAAATGACTACTAAAATTCCAAGGGTAAAAAGAATTGTCCTCTTTTTCCTCTTCTTGGTCTCAAACTGTTTTCGTCTTCTGTTACGCATAATAAAAAAGCAAGAATCAAAATTTTTGATCTTTGATATTTAATTTTTTAATTTTATGTTATAAAACACTTCTTTCCCCTTGAAGACTGCTGTTTCACCGAGTTCCTCTTCAATCCTTAAAAGCCTGTTATATTTTGCAACTCTGTCAGTCCTCGACAGAGAACCGGTCTTGATTAATCCTGTATTGCACGCAACAGCCAAATCAGCAAGTGTCGTGTCTTCCGTTTCGCCTGATCTATGGGACACCACAGCTGTATATCCCGACTCTTTTGCAAGATTAACAGCATTGAGTGTCTCGGTCAAAGTCCCGATCTGGTTAAGTTTGATTAATATGGAGTTTGAAATTCCATCTCTAATCCCCTTCTGGAGTATCGCCGGATTGGTAACAAAGATATCGTCACCTACGAGCTGAATTTTCTTCCCCAGTCTTTTGGTCATTGCCTTCCAGCCCTGCCAATCATCATCGGCAAGGCCATCTTCAATGGAAATTACGGGAAATCTTTCCGTAAGCCTTTCATAGTAACTGATCATTTGATTTGAACTTATATACCTGCCTTCGAAGCTATACCTCCCCTTCTTGAATAATTCTGATGCAGCAACATCAAGGGCAAGACACACATCCTTCCCTTCCCTGTATCCAGCTTTTTTAACAGCCTCAATTATTAACGTAAGCGCATCTTCATTTGATTTTAATGTAGGAGCAAACCCTCCTTCGTCCCCAACAGATACACTAAGACTCTTTGACTTTAAAACGCCTTTAAGGCAATGAAAAATCTCAGCGCCCATTCTCAGTGCTTCTCGGAAATTGCGCGCGTTAACAGGCATTATCATAAATTCTTGAATGTCAAGGTTATTATCGGCATGAGCACCGCCATTCAAGATATTCATCATTGGAACAGGCAACTCCCTTGCGCAAACGCCACCAATATATCTATAGAGGGACATGTCCGCTTCCATGGCAGCAGCCTTCACAACAGCAAGAGAAACACCGAGGATAGCATTAGCTCCAAGCTTCCTCTTATTGTTGGTGCCGTCCAGTTTAATCATAAGATTATCAATATGTGACTGCTCATTCCCGTCAATACCCTTCAGTCGAGGGGCTATCTCTTCAACTACATTCCGTACTGCCTTTCTTACCCCTTTCCCTTGATAACGTTTTTCACCATCCCGTAACTCAAGCGCTTCTCTCTTGCCAGTGGAAGCGCCTGATGGTACAGCAGCCCTTCCATATGCACCACTGTCAAGGATTACATCAACCTCAAGAGTCGGATTGCCCCTGCTGTCAAGGATTTCTCTTGCCAGGATTTCTACAATCTCACCCATGTTCACACCACCTTCCATAATATTCGATAGAAGATATTGCAGGTTGTAAAATTAACAGTTAACATTTCAAATTTATATTTTGCCACTACTGTCCAAAACAATCATAAACAGGGAGGCTGAATGCCTGAGAAACACAATGACGACACCTCTTATATAAGCAGCGTTTATTTATCGGTTTTTCGATAATACTATTATTCCCTGTTACCTCTTTTATCAAAAAGATGTCTGACATTCAAAAAACCTGTTCGCCACGTCGAATCCCTGATCGATTCATTGTGTTTAT
>CAYFYW010000309.1:0-4484 GCA_964347425.1 uncultured Nitrospirales bacterium | reverse complement strand
GCGATTTTGATTTTTGATATCTAAATTTTTATTTTGGTTTTATGCCCCGTCCTGAACGAACTTAAAACCTTTTTTGATAGAGAGCTCTGCCCTTGCAAGTTCTTTCCCTATATAAGCCGCATGGCTTAAATCTGTTATCCATTTGTTATAGATAATTGTGAGGTAAATGTCTCGACTGCTTTTACCCTCTATTGTTCTGAGCAGTTTATTGTCGTAAGAGTAATGTTCGACTGTAATATTCTTATTCTTCTTTGACGGAAATATCACAAAATATCCTGCCTTATCCAGCTTTATCGACCCGGGTTTCTCAGCCCTGACTTTAGGAACAGTTGAAGGGGGTTGCAGGACCTCAATTGTTTCTTCATGGCAGTTGTGACATCCGCAACTCGGAATCGGGAGTTGATACGTCGTTAGCTTCGGATTGAATCGAATTACTGAATCTTTGGCCTGTGCCCCTTTCCGGGAAAGTTCCTTAACCCTTCGTGCTAATGATTTAACATCCTCAGAGCCAATCCGGTTGTCAATCTGTATCTGCCTGCGGAACGACTCTACCTCTGAAGAGGACACATTTTTCAGTATGGGACGTCTTCCGGGAGAGCCTATGACACGCATATTTTTATCCACACCATTTTCCCACAACGCCAAAAGTGTCTTACCTCCCTGATGGCCTTGAGTATCCTTCCCTGCAATTATGAGGAAACTGATTGCTGGGTTGGTAATAACATTTTTTACAATTTTGTCAATGCCAATATTTTCTGTTTCTGTTTTGCCGACTATACAGAGCCCGGCTGGTTTCAGTTTGGCAAGCCTTTCTTCCAGTTCAACGCTTGCAAGTGTGGAAACTGCTATAGGAGCTGATTTGTCCAGTACAGTATATTCTCCTGCAACAGGAGGCCATGATTGTTTATTCACATCGAACTCACAGCTTGACAGTGTTGCCGAGGCAATAGCTGGAAACCTTGAGGTCAGAATAGTCATTGCCTCTGCCGGAATACAGTATTTGCATCCAAAACAGGGATATTCAAGCGGCTCAAGCTTCCCCAGCCACCCATTTACATTTTTAATCAGGGCGTTTGCTTCTTTGCCGTTGAATGACGGGAGTGATGTCTTCAGGTTTTCCAGTGTTCCTTTCATACAACCGCATTTTCTGCATTTGGAGAGCCGCATGCCTCTCCGGAGTTCTGACTGAATCTGTCTAAAGGGAGAATTCATAACAATATTATGTCCGATAATAATGAAAAACTTCAATCATGGGTTCGTGTGCAGGGGCTCTCTGCAATTTTATTCGGATATTTTCCTCTTCTCTGTATTAAAATAGTACATGTATGCATATGTAGACAGAGGATAATGGAACAGAATTTTCAGAATAAACTGAAGACCCGGTGGAATACAGCCAGAAGCTACATTGAGATAGCTGATGTCGCTTTCATTTTTTTACGGTTCATAATTCTCTGTGGGGGGATTGGATGGCTTATATTCTCAAATATACCACAAAAAACATTTGTAGACGTCAGGGGTCTCTTTATTTTCTTTGTTCTCTACAGTATTGTTATCTATCTCTGGTTGTTTCTTTCTCCGAGGGGAAAAAGAACTATTTATGGTTTTTCCCTCCTCTTCGACCTTCTCTTTACTTCATTGCTTGTTAAGGTAACCGGTGGATTTGAGAGTTCATTTTTAAATGGTTTTTATTTAATAACAGCCCTTTATTCTTTTTATTATGGTTTTGCATTTGGCACGGCCATAGCTACGATATCTGCACTGCTCTATCTCATAAGTGGCAGTTTTGATTTCAATAAACTTTACTGGACTGATTTTTCCGTCAAGATTGCGTTCTTGTTTTTGCTGGCGGTACCTCTCGGCATGCTTTCCCAGAAACTGAAAAAAGATAAGGAAAAGATCGAAAGTCTCAATAAAGATCTGGAGGGATACATCGAAGAGCTGCGAAATGTCCATGGAAGACTTATCCAGGTGGAGAAGTTGTCAGCTTTGGGGAGACTGACTGCAGATGTTGCCCATGAGATAAGAAATCCATTAACCTCTATAGGGGGTTTTGCCAGACGTCTTGATAAAAAATTAATGCGGGATTCTAAGGAGAAGGAATATGCCGGAATTGTCATATCAGAAGTCGATAGGTTAGAACGAATACTGAAAGATGTGCTTACATTTTCACGGGAAGCAAGATTTAATATGGAATATCAAAAAATAAATGGTGCTATAGGAGAATCTCTCAAGATTTTTGTTGACATGTGTAATGAGCAATCAATACGGATAGAGGAAAAATTAGATGAATCGCTTCCTCCGGTATTAATAGACAGGGATCAGGTTAGGGTTGCAGTGAATAATCTTATCTCAAATGCTATAGATGCAATGCCTGAGGGAGGCAGTCTGAGAGTGAATACCCTTATGAATGAATTATATAATGTCAATTATGCTGTGGTAGAGGTCGCAGACACAGGTCCCGGTATTCCCGGAGAGAGAATTACCACGATTTTTGAACCTTTTTATTCTACGAAAGAGGTCGGCGCCGGTACAGGACTTGGACTTTCCATATGTAAAAAAATTATAGACGAGCATAACGGATTACTGAGAGTGGAAAGTGAGCCGGGGAAATGTACTTCCTTCAAATTGTTATTCCCGTATCAGGGCAAAGAGGAAGATGGCAAGATAAAGTGCTGGGAATACCAGAGGTGCGGTGTGGAAAAGGCAGAGGGGGCTGTAGAGATGAGGTGTCCAGCCTACCCTCATTATGGGCGCATATGCTGGGTTATAGCTGGTTCATTTTGCGGGAAAAGGGTCAGCGGAGCTATTGCCCAGAAATTAGGAGACTGCAGAAAGTGTAAATTCTATCAATCAGTTGCTGTGCACAAGGATCTTTAAAGCAAAAACCGGTTGAGGAGCTAAAGAAGTAGCTTTTCTCTCGATGTGATAGGATGCATCAACATCATGGTTCTTTTATTTCTTTCAAATGCCTTTTCTGTTTTTTAACCAGATTCCTGTAGAATTCTGTTGAGTACTCCACGGGGATAGTACCTTCTTTAAAGAATTCCACAATTTTCTCCGATTTTTCTGTGGCAAGAAATCCTGTCAGCGGATCAATTACTGCGGTAACTAAGCCCTCAGGAACACGGAAAGGTTTTATATCTTCTCTTTCTTTTTCCTCACTGTCAAAGGGAGAAACTGAAGCCAGCGCATCTTTCATAAATGAGACCCAGATAGGCGCTGCTGCTTTTGAACCGGTTTCCTTGTCCCCCAGTTGCCGCATATCGTCGAACCCGACCCAGACGCCCACAGCTAATTCAGTTGTATAACCTATAAACCATGCGTCTTTATAGTCATTTGTGGTACCTGTTTTCCCTGCAACAGGTCTTTTTAGCGCCTTGGCTCGCCAGCCTGTTCCGTACTTCACTACATCTTCAAGCATAGATGTTGTAAGAAAAGCTGTTTGAGGGCTAATTACCTTGATATATCGGGGTTTATTATTTTCGATGACATTCCCGTGTGAATCTATGATGTATTTCACAACAGTCGGGGCCACCCTGGCACCCTCTCTGGCAAAAACGCTAAAAGCTGATGTCAACTCCAGCGGAGTTACACTAAGACTGCCGAGAGCAAGTGTCAGGTCATGCGGAAAAGGGCCTTTAATCCCGATAGATTTAGCAAATCTGATTACTTTGTGAATTTCAAGTTCTTCAAGGAGTTTTATGGTAACAATGTTTCTTGAATACGCAAGCGCTTCTCTTAGTCTCGTAGGTCCATGATATTTTCCATCATAATTTACTGGCTCCCAATCACCAAAAACTTCTCTCGTGTAACTTACAGGTTCATCTACTACTATGCTTGCGGGAGTAAATCCATTGTCTATGGCAGCAGCATATATGATCGGTTTGAATGCCGAGCCCGCCTGCCTTCTCGCGTAGACTGCCCTGTTGAACTCGCTCTTGCTAAAATCATAACCTCCAACGAGGGCCCTGATGTAACCTGTGGTCGGCTCCAGAGCAACAACCGCTCCCTGAACGAGTGGTTCCTGATCAAGCAGAAAAACCGGGTTTTCACCTCCCACGTTTTTTACAGTTACATGGATAATATCTCCTGGTTTCAGGATATCCGTAAGTTTGATCTCTTTGAATTCTTTAGTTACTTTTCCCTTTGAATCTATAACCTTCTCCACCCATTCCGTATCCGAGAGGAAGAGACTGCCGATAATGCCCTTTGTTTTGACCGTTGCCTTTGAAGCCGATACTTTCAGTACCGTGGCTGTCAAAAAGTCACCCGGTTTCATAATTATTTTTTTAAAGGGATCTTTTTCTGCGAGCTCCTTCTTAATATTTATTTCTTTGTGCCCCAGCGGCCCCCTGAAACCCTGCCTCTTATCCAGCTTTCTTAAACCCTCTTTAAGCGACCGCGCAGCAGCCGACTGCATCTTTCTGTTAAGAGTCGTATGGACCTTTAATCCTCCTTTATTCACCATCTCAATTCCGTACCTG
>CAYFYW010000308.1:0-1629 GCA_964347425.1 uncultured Nitrospirales bacterium | reverse complement strand
ACCCAGAAATACCTTTTTAAAAAAAAGTAACTCTTCCCATATTGGACTAAGGTCCAATTTACAACATCCTTCCAATTTGCTATCATCAGTCCTGATGGTTAAAACAAAACCCAAAATATATATAGTTGATGACGACGAATCTGTGTGCATAGCGCTCAGCCGTCTTATCAAATCTGCGGGGTATATTGCCGAGACATTTAATTCTGCTCAAAGTTTCTTCGATTCTGTCCCCGCAGATACTAAAGGTATTTTGATTTTGGATATCCGCATGCCTGATATAGACGGATTTCAGGTGCAGAAAAAACTAAATACCTTACATTCGAACTTACAGATCATTTTTATTACTGCACACGCACAATCCGGCGACCGTGAGCGTGCAATGGAAGCCGGGGCGAAAGGTTTTTTACAGAAACCATTTAGTGAAGAAACACTGTTGGATTTGATTAATTCTATAGCGTCTGAAAGGAGGTGATAACTATGATTATGAAAATGGCCAAAGTGAAAGATTGTAATGCAGGAGAGTGCGCTTACAATATGAAGAACAGATGTAATGCCATTGCCATCACTGTAGGAGGAAGTTCAGGTCCGGTATGCGATACGTCAATGTTAGCGACAAAAAAGGGTGGAGTCTCTAATATGAAAGCAGGCGTAGGCGCATGCAAAGTAGAGAATTGCCAGTTCAACAAATTCCTGGAGTGCGCAGCGAAAGACATACAAGTTAAAATGCATACCGACCACGCGGAATGCAATACATTTAAAGGACGATAATCCGTCTATCTCAGGGCAAGTCGCAGACATTAAAAAATAAAGAAGTACTTAAATAAAACCCGTGGCACTTCTTTAGCAGCTTGCCCTGATTCTCTCTCAATGCCGGCTTTCAGAGGAGGCGTCATGATAATTGGGATTATGTATATTTTTGCGGGAATACTCTTGATTGCATTACCTCAGTTATTAGCTTTTATGGTAGCATTTATATTTATTCTTACGGGAATATCGATGATGTATATGAGTCGCTACTACAAGCGGATGTCTCATCGTTTTAATGACTCATATATGGATTTTATGTTTCGTTTATAAAGTTTTGGAAGCAAATGGCACTTGTTGGAGATTAGAGGAAGGAGGTGACAAAATGGCAAAGGCAAACTTGAAAAAAGGTTCAAAGTTAGTATGCGTTCCCTGCGGCAGGGAAGTAATTGTTGATTGCTGCGGTGCGTCTGCCAGAACCATTTGGTGTTGCGGAAAACCAATGAGGAGAAAATCGAAGAGAAAATAATAGGTTTTTTGCTGTTTAATCAGATATATTTTAAATCTCGTTGCACATTGTAAAGAAGGAGGCTGTAACTTTGGAGGAGGAAAAATGGCTAAAAAGAAATTGCCAAGAATAGTTGAAGACCTATTTATCGGATGCGGCCACTGCATTATGGCTTGCCCTCTGGGAGTATTGAAGCTCGAGAATAAGAAATCCAAAGTGGTTAAACCAGAGGCGTGCGACAGCGAAGGTAGATGTATCGCCGCCTGTCCCCAAAAAGCAATACCGCACTTAGAAGAAAGGCAATATTGAAGAGGAGGGGTGAAGGTTATGAAAGGCTTTGTTTGTAAAGTTTGCGGGTTTATTTCGATAAACGGAAG
>CAYFYW010000307.1:0-7051 GCA_964347425.1 uncultured Nitrospirales bacterium | reverse complement strand
TGGATCATGCAGATTATGGCACTGGGCGCAATGCATATATTCCTTTCTCCCGTTCCAATAACCTGTCCTCTTGCCATGAACACCCATCTTCCATTCCCTGTAAACCCTCTTATGGCACTGTTCACATAATCTGTAATATTTCTGAAAATTAACAAGCCTTCCGCTTAATAATCTCAGCCTATCTCGTCTCGTCGGGCTGTGGCAGCTAAAACACCATCTATCTTCAGAGTCATGAATGACAAATTTACCGGGTATTTCATCATGCGGCTCTTCCAAATCCCGTCTCGCAGGATCAACCTCCCACTCTTCATCATGACAATCGGAGCAGGGAAACAATGTTAATTCATTCTGGGGTGCAAGATTCTGTACTATTTCCTTCAGAGGTATATCGAAAGGAACCTCTTCCTCCTCAGCCGTCTCGGTCAAGGTCTCTTCGTGGGCGGTAAATACGGTATCCGAAAGGGATATGAAGAATACAGCGCCTGTCACAACGCACAACAGGATTACAAAGTGTATTCTTGACATTCTCTTGCTCCTTGCTGATGAGGCTAATCTTTAATAAGATATTGTGGATTCAAATAAAACGACTTAAATACTTGCGTTTTTATTGAATGAGTAATTATTCATGAAGCTTCACATTTAAATAGAGACTTTGGCTTATTATCATACTGAAATATGTTACAGCTGTCAAAATAAAAATATAACTCTCTTATAAAGTTTTAGCGTTTATCCTCATACCCCTGATAGACCAAACGTTGACATAACAAAACTTCAAATTATAAACTCCATTCAACTAAAAAAGTACAGCCCCTGAATCAGATGAATAAATCAGCAAAAAACCCTTTTAAAATACAGTCCATGTTTTCCTCAATTGCACCCCGGTATGACCTCCTGAACAGATTATTGAGCTTTGGCAGAGACCGTTACTGGAGAAGGTTTGCAGTAAACCTGCTGTCAAAGAAGGAAGGTTGTACGTTTCTAGATCTCGCTACAGGAACAGCTGATATTGCTTTAGAAATAACGAAACAACACTACCCGAATACCAGAGTGATGGGGATTGATTTCAGCGAACAGATGCTTGAGTTTGGGAGAAAAAAAATAGTAAAAATGGGTTATCAGGAACAAATAGACCTGCGTCTTGGCGACATTACCTCGTTACCCTTTGAGGATAGAACATTTGACGCTGCAATAATTGCCTTCGGTATACGAAATATCCCGGATTACAAAAAAGGAATTAAGGAAATGGCAAGGGTGGTTAAAAGCGGAGGCAGCATAGTAATCCTGGAATTCACCAGCGCTCAAAAACAGTTTTTTAAATGGCTATTCCACCTGTACCTGACGAAGCTCTTGCCCCTGATAGGGGGGGCGGTCTCCGGCAGAAAAAGTGCTTACAGATATCTTTCAAATTCAGTTGTAGATTTTCCGGGTCCTGTTGAACTAAAAAAAATTATGGAAGATGCGGGCTTAAAGCGGGTGAAGTATTATACCCTGACTCTCGGCATCGTTGTAGTACATGTAGGCATTAAAGCGTGACATATTGTATTATCAAAAGTAAGTCAAAGGGCGAAATGTAAAATTAAGCATATATCTTTTCCAAAATTAAAATATTTGATTTTTAAATTTTAACCTACAATCTTATGGGGCGCTTTGTTATCCAGGAACATCAGGCAACCCACCTTCACTGGGATTTCAGACTGGAAAAAGAGGGGGTTCTGAAAAGCTGGGCGGTTCCAAAAGGTCCGCCCGAAAAAAAAGGAATTAAAAGGCTTGCCATACAGGTTGAAGACCACGATTTAAGCTATATCGATTTTCAAGGCACAATACCTGAAGGCCAGTATGGTGCAGGTTCAGTAAAGATCTGGGATAGAGGGGATTACCAGATAGAATCAGAATCCCCAAAACGTATAGTTTTTGAATTAAAAGGTAATCGCCTGAAAGGCACATTCAGCCTTGTACATGTAAAAACTAAACAATGGCTTTTGATAAAACTCTAAATTAGTTATCAGTTCTCGGTTGTCAGTTGTCAGCAAAAAACTTAAATAAAACTTTGATCTCTGAAGATCGTTTGTTATTTGTCTATGGCTTGTAGAGATTTTAAAATTTGATATTTTTTCTGAAATGACTCCAGAAGAACTGCTTAAGAAAGGTTTGAACCAGATAGGATTTTCTTATTCCGAAGGACAAATAAATGCCTTTATGACTTTTCTCTTTGAGCTAAAAAAATGGAACAGGGCCTACAACCTCACCGCTTTAAAGTCTGATAAGGATATAATCATCAAGCACTTCCTTGATTCCGCGCTTTATTTGAAAGCCATCCCTGAAAGACCCGTTGGAAAGCGTGAACAGGGCCTTTTCGCTGACGGGATAAATTCTTTAAATGTAGCCGATGTTGGGACAGGCGCAGGCTTTCCGGGAATACCGATGAAGATAATGAGACCGGACCTGGACATTACCCTTATAGAACCATCGAGAAAAAAGACCGCTTTTCTCAGGCACATCATCAGGGTATTAAAGCTTGATGGAATAAGCATCATAGATAAAAGAATAGAAGCACTAGGGAAAACCCACAAGAAAACCTATGATGTTATTGTCTCAAGGGCTACCTTCAAGATTAAGGATTTCATTAAAATAGCATGTCCCTGTGTTAAAGAAAAGGGTAGGCTGGTTTTGAGCAAGGGACCACGGTTTTCCAAAGAAATAAAAGGACTTAAAAATAAAAGTTTAGTAAAAAAAATCGTGAAACTTCCCTATACTGGATCTGAAAGAAATCTCATTATATTCGAAAAACCACCTTCTTGAATTTGTCTAAGCAAAAACTCATAATAATACCATGATCGCTATTGTTGATTACGGAATGGGAAATCTCAGGAGTGTTGAGAAGGGATTTCTCAAGGTAGGCATCAATGCTGAAGTCACAAGCAAGCCTGAGACTATTTGTAAAGCGACCGGTCTTGTCCTCCCTGGTGTTGGCGCATTCAGAGACTGCATGCGGGAGCTTGCAAACCTCAATTTAATAGATGCTGTAGTGAATGCTATAAAAAAAGGAACGCCTTACCTTGGAATATGCCTTGGGCTCCAGGTTCTGTTCAGTGAATCAGAGGAATTTGGCAGATGCAGGGGCCTTGATATTTTCAGAGGAAGAGTGGTCATGTTTCCCAAAGGCATTCTCAAAGTCCCCCACATGGGCTGGAACGAGATAAACGTGCAAAAAAAAAATCCGATTCTCAACGGGATTCAGGATAAAACATTTTTTTATTTTGTGCATTCCTTTTATGTTGTACCTGAAAACAGTTCCCTTATCTCAGCCACGACTGAATACGTTACCGAGTTCACCTCCGTGATTTGGAAGGGCAATATTTATGCAGTTCAATTCCATCCCGAAAAAAGTCAGGCAGTAGGGTTACGTGTTCTTAAAAACTTCGGCGAGGTCGTTGCGGCTCAAAAACCGTAGGGATAATGACTCATATTGAAAGCGATTCTTGTGTCAGGTCAACTGCTCTTAGATATTCCGCACTTTCCTCTGGCAGCGCGGTATTAATAAACATGCCTGAACCCAATTCAAAACCCGCCGTTGTACTAACACGGGGCACAATGGTCATATACCAGTGAAAATAATCTGACTTGGCATCTCTAGGACGATTTGAACGTATTACATAATTAAAATCAGGGTCATTAAGTCCCAGATAAAGCTTTGCAAGTATTGTCTTAAGGTTCAATGCCAAATCCGATATCTCATCCTCTGTTATATCTGAAAAAGATCCGCAATGCCTTTTCGGGAATACCCATATGTGAAAAGGCGAGAGAGCAGCATAGGGAATAAAAGATATAAAATGCTCGGTTTCAAGAATAACTCTCGTACCTTCTTCTTTTTCCTCGGACATAATTCTACACAGTAAACATTCGCCTGTCATATCGAAAAATCTAATTGCTTCTTCAATCCTCTCTCTTATCTGGAAAGGTGTA
Source organism: uncultured Nitrospirales bacterium (assembly GCA_964347425.1). Classification (GTDB taxonomy): domain Bacteria; phylum Nitrospirota; class Thermodesulfovibrionia; order UBA6902; family BMS3Bbin08; genus CAYFYW01. The sequence goes on along the minus strand of CAYFYW010000307.1, from coordinate 3,088 downwards.
ACCGGAGTTCCGATAATCTGTGAATGCGGATGTAAGAGAGACGTGCCAGCACCTTCCCCATGATTCTTAAATATAATCACGTTGCCTATTCTTGTACTGGAATATAATTCTATGAATCGTCTTTTATATATCCCGATTACATCCGATATATGATCCAACGGCATAAAAGCTGTAGTCATATTATGGTGAGGCGTCTCAATAAGGACATCGTGGACACCAAAACCAGATATAACGTGTTTAATGCCTTCGTTCCTTCTTACCCTATCCAGATCCCTGTAGAGGGCGGCGTACTTATTAGGTATCAAACGCATTTTCCACTGGTCACCGTCAGAAATACGAAATACCTCTTCAGGGGTCTTTGCTTCATTTCCGGGACAAAATGGGCAGGTAGCAATAAAATCAGGAGTGACTTTTCCCTTTATTCTGGATTTAAAATCTTTCGGTCGTTTCGCCCTTTCGGTAGCTATTATCACCCATTCTTTCGATATGAGGTTAAGCCTTAACTCTGGCATACTGATAGCAATGATACCACTTTAGAGGCCATAAGTCCAAAAAATAAGCACCTAACATCACAACAACCAAATTCCAGATTACAAATCTATCCTCCGTAGCCCCGATGCTCCGGGGCGGAGGACGGGTAACTCCCAATTTCCAAATGTTCGAAACTAAGGGAAGGTGCTGCAACTCTTTCAGGTGTTTTGGTTATTGGTTATTATTCTGGTAATTGGTGCGTGCATGCCTGAGGCATGTAAACCGGCAGGCAGGCTTGGATTTTGGGGCGTAACGAGCCCCGGGGTCTCTTTATGTGATTTGGATGTTGGAATCTTATTCTGTATCTTCGGACACTAATCCTGAGAATGCTTTGAAAGTTCCAAAAGCAGTTCCTTAACGCTTTTTTTAAGGACAGGGTGCAGTTTATCAGGCACCATCTCTGATAGAGGTCTAAGAACAAATTCCCTGTCTTTAATTCCAGAGTGGGGAATTATAAGCTCAGGGGTATCAATAACGAGATTATTGTAAAATAAAATATCGAGGTCTATGATTCTCGACCCCCAGCGTATGCTTTCACGACGTCCGAGGTCAATCTCTATTTCCTTCAGATTTCTTAATAATTCTTCAGGTCCTAAGTGTGTTTCTACCTCAATAGTCATATTAATAAAGTTTGGCTGTTCTTTTACACCCCATGGTTCTGATTCATAGTGGGATGAGCGTCTTGTAACCCTAATTCCCCTCCGTGCAAGGAGAGCAATAGCCTTCTCGCAGTTTTCTTCTCTGTTGCCAAGGTTAGAACCAATACCAATGTACGCCGTATGCATAAATCAGATGTTAGCTGTCGGTTATAAGTAAGAGAATATTCAAGAAGTGCTGTCTTAACCTCCAGATAACAAGTATCTTTTACATTATTTTTTTAATTCTATGGACCGCCTCTTTTATCCTTTCACCTGAAACCGTTAGCGCAAATCGTACATATCCTTCACCGGGCTCTCCAAAACCATTACCGGGAGTTGCGAGTACCCCCGCCCTGCTGAGTAAATGTCCGACAAGACCCGTTGAATCAAAACCATGGGGAACTTTTGCCCAGATATAAAAGGTTGCTTTTGGCCTTTCTGCCTCAAACCCGAGGTATTTTAGTCCCTTGTATAAAATATTCCTTCTTTCCTCATACTGCTTTCTTATTTTTCTCAGAATTGATTCCCTGGTCTTGAGAGCCTCTATCCCCGCCTCCTGAACTGCCTGAAATATCCCGGAATCAAGGTTTGTCTTAATCTTTCCAAGACCAGCAATCACTTTTGCATTTCCGACTGCAAAACCGATTCTCCAGCCCGTCATGTTATATGTTTTTGAAAGTGAATGAAATTCTATCCCTACTTCCTTAGCGCCCGGAATCTGTAGAAAACTTAATGGCCTCTGGTCATCATAATAAATCTCAGAATACGCAGCATCATGGCAGACAATAATATTGTTTCTAGCAGCGAAACGTATGACTTCTCCGTAATATTTTTTATTTGCCACCGCAGTTGTCGGGTTATTGGGGTAATTCAGAAAAATTAGTTTCGTTTTGTTGAGGATTTTTTCAGGTATAGCCTTCAGGTCTGGAAGAAAACCATTTTCTTCCACAAGAGGCATTGTGTGGCTTTCCCCACCGGCAAAAAGTGTCGCAATACGATAAACAGGATATCCCGGTGAAGGCACAAGAACCATGTCGCCCGGATTGATAAATGCAAGTGGGGTATGTCCAATACCCTCTTTGGAGCCGATAAGTGAGAGGACCTCTGTATCAGGATTTAAGTGTACTTTGAATCTTTTCTGATACCACTCTGCAACAGCTCTCCTGAAAGCAAACATTCCCTCATAAGACGGATAACGATGATGAACAGGATTGTCAACGGCTTTTTTCATTCTCCTGATAATGTGTAGTGGAGTTGGCAGGTCCGGATCCCCCACACTTATATCTATGAGATCAACCCCTTTGCTCAGGGCTTTCTGTTTCATCCTATCAATCGTTACGAAAAGATAAGGTGGAAGGTCGCTCACCCTTCGAGCAAATTCAATAGAAAGTTTTTTACGCAATGTGTCCTCCTGATTAAACTAACCGCCTTTGGCGGGACTTTTTAGACAGGATTTACAGGATTTTTTATTATTTTATTACATATCCAGTTTATCCTGTTTATCCAGTCTAATTTTTAGTCTTTGTTCTTATCCTGTCAAAAAAATGGAAATTCCTTTACAATTAAATGGGCCTCAGACTTTTGCAGATACACGCATATCTTTTTATGATCTTTTATCCGTATTTATCCCTGCCCCGATAGATGTTTGCTATCTAAGGGGGTAAATATAAATCTGTAGCAAAAAAATTATTATTCAAATTCAAAGTATTGCCAGATATATTTTACTGCTATGATAACAATTAACAACCCCAGCAGGAGTTTTATAAACCTTTGTGGTACAAATTTCTGGGTCCTTGCTCCGAGATACATACCGGCAAACCCTCCTGCCCCAAAAAGCAACCCCAGGAGCCAGTCAGGAGATGTAGTTAATCCACTCTTAAGAGGGGCAATGCTGTAGAACATAACTCCTGAAACAGAGG
>CAYFYW010000306.1:0-4835 GCA_964347425.1 uncultured Nitrospirales bacterium | reverse complement strand
CATGGGATCATCCGGTTTTACAAATGATTCTGCGTTAACCATGGCCTCGCTTACCGGACGTTCTGCTGCTGCCTTAGCCTCTTTGACAAAAAACGTATCCCAGATCAGGGACAGACCCGGTTTAATTTCCTTGGGAACCTGTGCCTTTGTTGTGGGCTTCAAGTATCTCGGCTCAAGGCCCCCGAGGATATCCTTAAGTGTTAAGGTGCCGACAAGATTATATTTCTCGTCAAATACAAGCACTATGAGTGGATGGAGACACTTATCGGTTCCAAGCACCGATTTTTTAATAATCCCTATGGCCTGCTTGATAGAAAACCAGTAAGGTATGTGCGGAAACTCAAAGACATCGATCATCACATCTTTTACATTTTTGCCGTCTCCCATAAGACCTCCTTTTATTGATTTTTAATTTAACAAATTGGGTCGCATACAGAATCTTGTTATTCATTTATCTTTGTCATCCGAAAAAAATAACTTAAAGCTGTTCTCAATAAACTAAAGAAATTACCCTGCCTTTCTGTCAAATTCTATGTAAAACCTGAACCTGCCAGGCTGTTTAATGGAACGCATATACATAATATGTGTGTCTCCGGAGTAAAACTGCTGTTCAAGAACGATTGCCGATGAGCCTTCAGGCAGGCGTAACAGCCTGCCCTCATCTTCGGTGAGATGAGTAATGAAGATATAATCCTTTACTTTTGTAATCTTAATGCCGTGTTTTTTTTCAAAGAGTTCGAACAGAGAATTCTTTATAATATCTTCGTTCAGAAGGGGAGGGCATATATTGTGTGGGATGAATACATCCTGAAGCAGTACAGGCTCATTTTCAACCGAGAATAATCTCTTTATATAAATGATGTGCTGGTCTTCCCTGATATCGAGTTTGGCGTCAAGATCATCAGTCGGCATTATGCTGGTTTGGGCGAGGACCTCCGATGAAAAGTCGACTCCGGCGTCTATCATCATTTCCTTGAAACTGGTAGACATTGAAAGACCTTCTGGTATAACCCTCTTGCATACAAATGTACCTTTGCCCTGCTGTCTCATGAGATAACCCTGTCTCACAAGTTCAAGGATTGCGAGTCGTACGGTTGCCTTGCTCACTTCATATGTTTTGCAAAGATCTTCTTCAATGGGTATTTGTGCTCCCACTGCCCATTCGCCGTCCTCTATTTTTCGCTTTAATATGTCATAAAGCTGGACATATAGTTTTTCTGTTTTTTGTCTATCTATTGAATGTTCCATGATTTAATTTTTAAATAACATAACATTATAAAGTTATAATCAATTATTTTATTTTATTATAATATTATGTCTTTTGAAAATCCTTGTCAAGTTTTTTCTTAAAAGTTATAATTATATAATTAAATTAAATAGTTAATCACTGATGTCCAAAATAATCATAAACAGGAAGCCTGGATGGTCGATTCATTGTGTTTATGAGGTGTTCAGCCTTCGTAAATATTTTATTCTGGACACGTATGATAGTTAATAATTTGTTTGTTTAATATTGAATAAACAAAGTGATAATATTGAATGAATGATGCTAAAGTACATAAGTAAAAAACATTTTTATTATATTCTCAAATACGATGAAAAAACTCTTTGATTTTTTTAGAAAAACAGCCGATAAAAGGCAAAAAAAAGATGACTTCAGGAAGACCCTGAAAGACAGGTACAGTGTATTCCAGCACCTTCTTGCCAAAAATAACAGGGTGCTTTCTCTTATGGCCGATATGGAAGACAAACTGTCAGGCGGGGGGCAATTTGACAGGGTATATATCGATACATCGGTAAGGCGGATCTCTGAAACTGTCCTGGACATCATCTGTGACCTTAACGAGCTTTCCGAAGGGGAGTATCAGATTCTACATTCAATATATGACAGTATCAGCGCGGAGATAGAAAACCTCCTGAGCCGCAAGATCAAAATCCCTGAAAGTGATTTTGTCATACCTGTTAATAATATAAATGCTTCAACGTCGGGCATCGCCGGCAGAAAAATGGCGAACCTGGGAGAAATGAAAGGGAAGCTGAATCTGCCTGCCCCTGAAGGGTTTGTAATTACCTCCTATGCGTTTGATACATTTCTGAAGCATAACAGGCTCAGAGAAACGATAACCAAAACCATGTCGTCGATCGATGTTAACGATCAGGAAGAATTGAATGAATCAAGCATGAAAATGCAAAAAACAATAGTTAATGCCGAACTCCCCCCGGGACTTGAAAGTGATATAAATCATGCATATGCCGGTCTTTGCAAGGAAATCGGAGAAGATGTAAGGGTTTCTGTCAGGAGCAGCGCTGTCCGTGAAGACGGGGAGGCAAGCTTTGCGGGACAGTATGAAACATTCCTGAATGTAACGGGAGATGTAATTTCGGATAAATATAAAGAGGTTGTTGCAAGCCTTTTCACTCCCAGGGCGATATTTTACTACAAAACACAGGGTCTTACCGAGGAGCAACTGGTCATGGCCGTCGGCGTGCTGAGGATGATAGATGCAATATCAGCGGGAGTGGCATATTCAAACGATCCGAATGATCCTGAAAGAAACGTGGTAGTAATCAATGCCCTCCCGGGGCTCGGAAAGTCTGTTGTTGATGGAATCGCGGATCCCGATACATACATTATTGACAAATCCGCTGGCACTTTCCTGGAAAAAACAATAAGGAGCAAACGCACAATGGTTGTCTGTGATGATGAAACCTGCACCAAAGAAATTACTGTTCCGTACAGAACGGGCAACGAGCAATGCATTACTGATGAACAGTTAATGGAGCTATATAACTGCGTTGTGAGTCTGGAAAAATATTTCGGCGGGCCGCAGGATATAGAATGGGCTGTTGATCACAGGAGCCGGTTATACATGCTCCAGACTCGACCCCTCAAAATAGTAGATTTGCGATCTTCTGTCACAGATATTCCACAAAAGATGAATGGATATAAAAAGCTCCTTAACGAAGGCGTGATTGCGTGCAAAGGGGTAGGCTATGGAAAGGCATTTCTTTTAAGAGACGAAAAGGAGTTGAAGGATGTTCCCGAGGGGGCGGTGCTTGTGGCAAAGCATACAAATACAAAATTTGTAAAGGTAATGAAAAAGGCATCAGCAATTATTACTGACGTGGGAGGAGTAACAGGCCATATGGCATCTCTTTCGAGGGAGTATCAGGTTCCTACTATTCTTAATACCAGAACAGCGACAGAAGTTATTAAAAACGGGCAGGAAATAACAGTTGACGCAGTAAATTGCAATATTTATGAGGGTAAGGTTGAGGAGCTTCTCAAATACGCACAGGAAAAGAAGGAATCTTTTAGAGAAACACACCTCTACAAAAAATTGGACAGAGTAATAAAGTGGATATCTCCCTTGAATTTAATAGATCCCGATAAGGAATATTTTAATCCCGAGGGCTGCAAGACGTTTCATGACATAACAAGGTTTGCCCATGAAACAGCAATGGCCGAGATATTCCAGACAGGGAAGGGTTTTGAAATTGACAGCCTTGAAGACTTCATGTCGGCGATTGCTTTTGCCGAGTCAGGTGAGACAAAGGACATTGAGTTACAGACGACTATTCTGAAGGTAGACATTCCTGTTGAAGCACGATTAATAGACATTGACGGCGGACTGAAGAAGAAAAAGAAAAAAGCCACTCCTGAAGATGTCACCTCGGTGCCGTTTTCCGCCTTCCTGAAGGGCCTGACGGCAATGAGATGGCCCGGTCCGACTCCCGGCGGGCCTCAGGTTGGTGTAGGTTCTGCTGCGCAGATTTCATCACTGTCAAGGGAGCAGCTGCGCAAGACCCAGGAAAGGAGTTATGCAATAATCTCCAGGAACCATATGAATTTTAGTATCAGACTCGGTTATCACTTTTCCATGGTTGAAGCTTATGCCGGAAAAAATATTAATGATAATTATATAAAGTTCTTTTTTAAAGGCGGCGGGGCGGCACGGGATAGAAAAATGAGAAGGGTTCGCCTTATAAAAGAGATTCTTGAGGAGATGAACTTTAAGGTTCATGTAATAGAAGACTGTATAGACGCTATGTTAACAAAATACAGACGCGCGGACATTGAGAATAAGTTAGTTATAATTGGAAAACTGAGCGCCTATACAAAACAGTTGGACATGGCTATGTTCAACGATGCCGTTACAGATATGTTCATTGAGGATTTTATCAGGGACCATGTTAAGACCCAGAAGTGACGGTGCTTTTTCCCCCTTTTCCCCTGATTCAGGCCGATATTCCGTATAAAGCATACATTGTGCCTATCATGACAATCATATATATAACTGTCATAACAGAGCCTGCCTTGATATAGTCTACAGTCCTGTACCCTCCGGGTCCCATGATATAGGCATTGACCTGGTGTGTGGGAAGTACAAATGTATTGGAGGCAGCCACGGCCACGGTCAGAGCGGCCATTCTGGGGTCTGCACCTCCACCAATCGCCATGTTGATTGCGAGAGGCACGAGAAGAACCGTTGCCCCTACGTTGGAAACAACCAGGGTAAATACCGATGTAAGTAATCCTATAACCGTGAGAAGAATAATAGGGGAAACATCACCTATGATATTGAGAACCTGGTTCGCTATGTATGCTGCTGTTCCCGTTTTTTCGGTAGCTATGCCCAAGGGGATGAGACCTCCTAAAAGAAAGACTGTTCTCCAGTCCACCGCATGGTATGCCTCATCAATGCTGAGAACTCCGGTAAGGATCATCCCGAGAGCGCCTGTCATAAGGGCAACTGAAAGCTTTACTTTACCTGAAATTACAAGGGCGATTGCAATCGCAAAACATATAAAAGCCATTTTTGCCTTGTGTGTCT
>CAYFYW010000305.1:0-4277 GCA_964347425.1 uncultured Nitrospirales bacterium | reverse complement strand
TTTTTTGCTTTCTTCAGGTATTTGAGTTGGAGTTGTGCTTAAATCAAAAATTTTATTCACAACATCAATAATTATTTCTTTGTCCTCTACCTCGGCTTTAAGAGCGGCGGTAGGGAAATGTATAAGTTTATGGACAAGGGAATTTGTCAGTGCCTCTATGGATTTAATCTCAGTTTCTCCAAGGTTGCCGAGCTTTCTCAGTGTCTTTTGAAGCTCTTCATTTTTTATAGCCTCAGCCTTGTCTCTCAGTGCGACAATAGTCGGCACTGCGGACAGTGATTCCTGCCATTTCAGGAAGGCCTCTATTTCTTCATCCACAATCCTTTGAGCTTTTTCTGCCTCTCTGCTCCTTTCCTGGATATTTGTGACCACAATTCCCTGAAGATCGTCTATATCATAAAGGTAGATATTGTCTATATCATTAATTTCCGGGTCAATATTTCTTGGCACAGATATATCTATGATAAATACGGGCCTGTTTTTTCTCTGCTTCATTATTTTGTGCATCTGCTCTTTCACGATGATGTAGTGTGGTGCCCCGGTCGAACAAATTACAATATCCGTGTGCACCAATTCTTCAAAAAGCGAATCAAATTCTACCGCCCTTCCGTTAAACTCATTTGCAAGTTCTTCGGCCCTTTCAAAGGTGCGGTTGGTTACCAGTACATCTTTTACGCCGTTGGTAATCAGATGTCTTGCTGCAAGTTCAGCCATCTCACCCGCACCGATAAGTATAAAGGTCTTCGTTGAAAGGTGTTCAAAGATTTTCTTTGCCAGCTCAACTGCTGCAAAGCTTATGCTTACCGCACTCTCCCCGATTTTCGTCTCGGTTCTGATCCTCTTTGCAACCGAGATAGATTTCTTCATCAGTTTGTTCAGCAATACACTGGTGGATTTTTTCTTGAGGGCAAAATCAAATGCGTCTTTCATCTGACCGAGGATCTGAGGTTCTCCGACTATCATTGAGTCAAGACTTGATGCAACCCTGAATATATGTGTCAGGGCCTTTCTGTCAGTATGTTCATAAAAGGATTTATCAAGAATATCTCTGGAGACTCCGTGGAAATCCGCAATAAATTTTTTTATATTCTCAGCCCCTGACGCAGTGTCCCCTGCATGGGCGTAAATCTCAACCCTGTTGCATGTTGAGAGAATTATGCTTTCCTTTAATCCGGGCAGGTTCTTCAGTATCTCGATAGCCTTTCCCAGCTTGGGTCCGTCAAAGGCTACTTTCTCTCTGATGTCTATACTTGCGGTATCGTGATTAAGGCCAACAATTATTATGCTCATACGAAGGCGTGAAGTCCTTTAAGAAGAAGATTAACTCCAAAAAACGTAAAAATAATTAGTATGAAACCTACAATTGAAAGGAAAGCAGCCTTCTTACCCCTCCAGCCCACAGTAAGCCTGAGATGAAGCACAAGTGCATATATAAGCCACGTTATAAGTGACCACACTTCTTTCGGGTCCCAGCGCCAGTATGAACCCCATGCAGTATTTGCCCATATGACCCCTGTCAAGATTGCCAGGGTCAAAAGGGGAAACCCGAGGGTAATAAGGCGGTAGTTTAGTTCATCAAGTACCTGCAGACTGGGCAATCTCTGAAAAAGACCGCCAGGATGTTTTGATTTCACATATCTCTCCTGAATGAGGTACATAACACCAACACCCGCAGCCATGGCGAATGCAGCATCTCCGAGAAAAGCCAGGGTCGTATGAATACCAAGCCAGTAGCTTTTAAGTACGGGGTTCAAAGATGGATTTATTTCTCTCGGGAGTACGGAGGATGAAAGCATAAGGATAAAAACAATCGGCATAATAAAAGCGCCTAAGAGGTCTATTTTGTATCTGGTCTCAAGCAGAAAGAACAGAACCACTATGCACCACGAAAAGAATGAAGAGGCCTCATGCAGGTTAGTAATGGGTATGTGCCCGCCTTTAACGTACCTGATAATAATATTTACCGTATGCAGGACAAACCCGATTGCTGCAAAAACAAAGATTACCTTTGTGGTAGCTTTTTTACCTCTAAAAAGCCATATAACACCAACTACCGTGGATATAAAATAGAAAGTAAGCGCCAATTCAAAAAATAAAACGTTTGCATCAATTTGCAAGAGATTCTCCCCGTGTCAAAGCATCGAGCGTTCTTTTTATTATACTCCAAAGTATTATACTCAAGGAAGAGGTCAGAAAACCCGCATTAAAAGCAGCCAAGATCGCAGTTTCTTATTTTTATCTTGAGGTCATTTGCCGCTTCGCCGGCCTCTTTGTAGGAGACCCCCAGTCCTTCTGCAATCTTTCTCAATGCAGGACAGGATATTTTTTTGTCCAGAGCCTTTTCTTTAATGCGGGTCTTTATTAATTCTTTTCTTGACATGACAGAGGAACTCACTCAGTTCGCCTTTTTTCCTTAATAAATCAATCCAAAAAACTTTGATACCTTCCCGGCCAGTAGTGAAAGAAAGGTGAAGGCTTTCAGCCCGTTCTGCAGAATTTACAACTACAATGTCAGACTTATGGGCAACTTTAACAGCCGAAGGCTTGATTTCTCCATTCAGCTCAGTAATAAATATTATCAGATGGGGATTTAAAAAATCCACCGGGCTGTTGCCCTCTATGATCACGCCTTCAAGGTCCATCATTTTACTGACAGCAATATTTAAAAGATTTTCGAGTTCGTAATATGGAGATTTAATCCATAAGACTCTCTGGGCTCCGGATTCAAGAAACAATGCGGTGTCTTTTCCTTTCTGACTCAGCAAATTATTATCAGCCACGATAGAGGCATAAAGAGGCGTCTTTGTGAATTTAATTGCTCCGAATCCACTGAACTCACTAAGGAGAATCGAGCACAGGGTTGTTTTGCCCACCCTGCTGTGGGCACCTGTGACGGAAATGATGAGGGGCTTGCCGGATTGCATACAGTATTTTAGCAGATGATAATCGATCTTTGATCCCAAAAGCACAAATGCATTTTGCCGGAGGGCATATATTTTTAAATTTACACGGATTGGTGTTAATATGTACTAAGATTACCTCAAGGGGTGCAAGTTATGCTAAAAGGTTCATTGCGGATAGCACAGATAATGGGGATACCGGTAAAGCTTCATTTTTCGTGGTTTGTAATCTTTGGTCTCATAACCTGGTCACTGGCAACCCAGTATTTTCCGCAGGTGGCTCCTGAACTACCCCAGGCCACCAACTGGCTGAGGGGTGCTCTTGCTGCCCTGCTACTGTTTATCTCCGTTACCATCCACGAGCTGTCCCATTCATTCATTGCAATGAAATACAGAATACCTATCACCGGTATCACGCTTTTTATATTTGGTGGCGTTGCCCAGATGCATAAGGAGCCATCCAGTCCAAAAGCCGAATTACATATGGCTATTGCAGGGCCCCTTTCGAGCTTTGGTCTTGGTTTATTTTTTTTATTTCTGTTTGCGTTATTTACCGATCCCGGGTTGAAAGCTATAGTCTATTATCTTTTCCAGCTGAACCTGATACTCGGGACGTTTAACCTTATTCCGGGATTTCCCATGGATGGAGGCCGGGTCTTAAGGGCATTGCTCTGGAGAAGATCCGGGGACTATCTCTCTGCAACGAAAAAGGCATCAAAAACAGGACAGAATATTGCGCTTTTTTTTATTTTTTTCGGTCTGATTTCCCTTGTCGCAGGATATTTAGGCAGTGTGTGGTTTCTGCTTATAGGGTGGTTTTTATACACGGCAGCACAGTCCAGCTATCAACAGGCAACCGTAAAAGGTATTTTAACAGGGGTGAGGGTCAGGGATGTTATGTCAGAGGATGTCGTTACCGTACATTCAGATATCTCCCTTTTGGAACTCGTTGATGAGTATTTTTTGAGGTATGGATATGGTGGATTCCCTGTGATAGATGGAGACATGATAACAGGGATTATTAGCCTTAAAGATATAAGAGGAGTTGCCAAGGAGAGGTGGGCTTATACTTCTGCAAGTGAGATAATGCAGGTTTTTGATAATTCTCTTGTTGCTTCTGAGAATGATGACGTATCCGATATTTTTGAGAGGATGGTTAAAGAGGATAAAGGGAGACTCATTGTCCTGAAAAATAGTAAGATGGTTGGTTTGATAACGCGGTCAGGTATAGCGAGATATCTTAAGATGAGAGGTGAATTAAAGAGATGAGGAGGGAAGTTTTTTTCGGTGTTAAAGCACTTTCTTGATTTCTGGAATCATTTGCCGGAAAATATCAATCCCGTTCTTATCCATTTTGGACAGTTTCAGGTGCGGTAT
>CAYFYW010000304.1:0-4082 GCA_964347425.1 uncultured Nitrospirales bacterium | reverse complement strand
ATGTTCCGACCTGATCGGCGTTGTTCACCATTGAGCGGAATTTATACAAACGAAATAGCCTGCCGCGCAGCCCGACTCTCTCATGTGAATAGATGACCGGGCCACCGGAGGTTAGTCTGATCAGGAGTGTGGCGATCAGAAGCAGGGGCGAAAGAAACAGTATGCCTGTTAAGGACATAATAAGATCGAATAACCTCAATGTTTATCCTTTCCTCTGCCTGTTGTTATTTTCCACTTTATTCCGGAAAGCAGCCCCAGAATTGAACCGATTCCACATGAAAAGTGAAGGGTTGCAAAGACGGCTGGCAGAATCGGGAAATATTTCAGGCCATGTTTCCCGGCGATTTTTGCAGAGAAGAAAAGAGTTGCAAGTGCATAGCTTCCGGCAACCAGAGTGAAGGGCAAAAACCTCAGAACATGGGATGAATTAAGAGCAAGAAAAGATAAACAGACAATTAAACTGAGTATGAAGAAAAAAGGTGTAAAATGTCTCAGGGACAAGCTGCCCGGAGAAATTTTGACTGTTTTTATATTCCAGAATCCGTTCCTCAAATACTGAATCCACAAGTCTTTCAGGGTCGATTTGCAATAGTAATAAGATTTTATTTCGGGTGTCAAAAAGATCTTGCCCCCTGCTTTTCTGATCCTTGAATTGTATTCAATATCCTGGTTTCTAACCAGATTTTCATTAAAATATCCGAACTTCTCAAATGTTTTTCTCGGCCAACAGCCCGGGAATACCGTGTCTACATACTGTTCTTTTTTTGCGGTGCGGAATTTCGCACCGCCCAGTCCAAATATGCAGCCCTGCGTCAGGGCAATTGCCCGACCCGTAGACCCGCTGCCCCTGTGTTCAATTACACCTCCGACATTATTGGCGCCTGTTTTATTTAAATGCTCAATGCTTTTTTTTATATAATCATGAGGATATACTGAATGGGCATCCATTCTTATTATCACATTGCCTCTTGCATTCTCTATCCCGATATTCAACGCTTTTGGCACGATTCTGCCTGGATTATCTATAATTCTCATGTTTTCGTATTTTTCCACATAATCTTCCAGTATTTTTTTTGTGCTGTCATCCGACATTCCGTCTAAGGCCAGAATTTCTAATTTATCCATTGGGTAATCCTGCGACAGGATTGAATCGATACATTCAGAAACAGACAATTCCTCGTTTTTTATCGGCAAAACCACAGATACTAGTTTATTCATTGTTTCCGTTCAAGGCCGTTTATCGTTTCTTTTCCATTACGATTATTCAGACGGTCTGGCACAAGCGATAATCTGATCACCCAGATATCGGGATTTCATCCAACTCCCGAATAAACCTTCCCTTCTCCTGGATAAATCGATATCCAATTCCCGGGTATTTCGGACACCTTGATTTTCTGAAGAAACACGCCGACGAAATCTCGATTCAATAACCCTGTTCACTTTTGACCCTAAAAACCTTCCCATGCCAAGACGGCGTAGTCCATCCATCGAACAAAAACTGACTTCCTCGGTTTCCAGCCTTACAATATCAAATCCTGTCTTATTACACAGACTCCCCAGGGTGTCCGGCGAAAAAAGGAAAATATGATAGGGATTAAATCCGATCCAGTTCTTCCCGCCAATTCTTGCAAAAATACTCGATATATTTGGTGTCTTCAGGACAAGCATTCCACCCTGTTTTAAATATTTTTTTACTGTTAATAGAAAATTTATCGGGTCCACTACATGCTCTATTACGTCGATAGCAACGACAACATCAAAAGAATTCTCAGCAAGCGATATATCTTTCATGGTGCCGTTAAAAACAGACAACCCCGCATTTCGAGCAATATCCGAGGCGTATGAAGAAACTTCTACCCCCTGAACATCATAGCCAATGTCTTTAGCCAATTTGAGCAAATACCCCCTTGCACAGCCGATTTCCAATAATTTGGCACCCGGTCTGCTGACCGATAAGATTACCCTCAAGTCATGCTCTGCTTTTTCGAGATATTTTATTCCCCTGTCATCATCAAATACATAATAATCCTTCTCGTATAGATTTACGATAGTTTCCGGTTTTAATCTCGGACTGTTCAGTACCAGACTGCATTCTTCACACTTTTTCAGACAAAAAGGCTCTTTAAACCCAAATTTTGAGTAATCAAACGTATAATACCTGCCAAGCCTTTCCGAACCGCAAACCGAACATTCTTTGACCTCTTCAAACAATAAGGGTTTCCTCCCGTTCAATAACATCGTATATTGCAGACAGGACAATCTCAGGCTCCAGGGCATTCAAGCACTCGAAAAGCGGCGTACGCGAACATTTAAACCTGAGTCTGAAGTGATTATAGCAGGGACTGCATGGAATGCCAAGGGTCACTACCCGACATTCTGCACCATAAGGTCCTGTACGTTCAGGATTAGTGGGTCCCATAACCGCAATAACCGGCACACCGGAAGCCACGGCTAAATGCATCAGGCCGGAATCATTAGCTATGATAATTCTACACGTGCTCATAAGGGCGGCAACTTCGTGGATCGTTCTACTTCGAACCACAACAGGGGGATATTTCATATTTTTCACAATATCGTCCACAAGATTTTCTTCATCAGGGCCGATAAACAAAAGCACTTCTCCGTTAAATTTAGCTCTCAGCTTGTCGCCTAATGTTGTAAAATAGTCTGCGGGCCATCGTTTAAATCGCTGGCTCCAGCCGGAACCCGGTGCAATGCCAAACAATAATTTAGAATTATCAATTAAATTTTCTCTTATAAATGTTTCAGAAAACCGGATATCTGTTTGGGAATTTCGTATCTGCAAAGAAGCGGGGAGCCCGGACTCAACGCCCAACTCCCTGGCCAGATCCAGATTTCGTTCCAGGTCATGACGACTGTTATGGCCCCATCTAATGGCATTTGAAAAAAATACATCCGGAAGAGGCAGCCAGTAATCCGGCACATGTCCGATACGCACTGGAGCACCGGAAGCTAAAGACAGCAATGAACTGAAAATGCCCCCCGGCCACGCAACGATACAATGAGATATTTTCATGGATCTCAGCTTCTTTGCCCATGTGATCAGCAATTTATATCTTGGTTCTTCAGCATTCATTATATACAGGGAATCTATTTCCGGTAATCCTCTCAATACCATATCAGAACCATTCTTCCAGACAAGAACCGATATTCTCTTGTCCGGGAACTCCCGGCGAAGTGCTGTAATCGTCGGGGTGGCCAGTAAGGTATTTCCCATCCCCTGCGCGCATATTACAAGGATATGTTCAATCCTGTCTTTTTTATGCTTCACAGGTTGTCTCTTTATTTAAATGTTTTAATATGATTTCTATCTTTTGCTTCGCCCTGGTATCTAACGAATTCCCCTGAGCGGTGGCTATCCGTTTTTTCCGGTCCTCTTCAGCATCGTCATACAGTCTCTTTTCCAATCGCCTTAAGAAATCGTAGTTGTCCTTTGCTACCTCAATTACGTCCTCTAATTCATGAACAGCAGGAAAATCCGTAGATACGACCGGCTTCCCCGACGCAAGATACTGATAAATCTTATTCGGATGGCTATATTTCATCCTGTCTCTTAACTGATATGGCATTATACATATGTCAAAACCTCTTGCATAGTCAGGTAATACTTCATAATCACGCCGGCCGAACCAGTGGATATTTGGCATAGCCAAAAAATCTTTGAATCTCATCTTGCGGCGAAATTCAGTACTTGTTCCATTTTCACCGATTAGTATGAATGACCATTCAGGCCGTTCTCCGGCCAGATACCGCAATAGATCTATATCTACAAAATCAGTCAAATGCCCAATAAATCCAATACGCGGTGAAGGCAAATCAAGCAAATCTGATGGAGCCAATCCGTTGGCATTCTGCGCTCTGGCAAAATGACCTGCCTCTGCTGCATTGGGCACATAATAAGTATCCGGGTTGTATTCCTTTTTGGATTCATAGAGTGCCCGGGATGTTGTAAAAACGATATCAACATGATTCAGTATCCGCTGTTCAAGTTCTCTGATTCTTTGTTCAGTGCTGTTACCGGGATCAGTATCTGGACTGGACAGAGTAGTATATTCATCAAC
>CAYFYW010000303.1:0-2201 GCA_964347425.1 uncultured Nitrospirales bacterium | reverse complement strand
GAATGTTTGAACACAAAAATAAGTTAGTAAAAGGATTTACCGAAAGGTATAACCTGAGAAAGCTCGTGTTTTATGAGGTCACAGCTGATGTAGAAAGTGCTGTAAAAAGGGAGAAACAGCTAAAGAACTGGCATAGGGAATGGAAGATAAACTTGATAACTTAGTTTAATCCCGGAAGGAAAGAGTTAAGTGAAGGTTTTTTAGAAGATGCTGAAACGAGTTCAGCATGACAAAAAGGGCAGTCCAGAATTCAGTTGTATAAACACTGGTTACAGAATTACCCCCCTAACGTTTTGCTACGTACTACGGACGATACATAGTTGCTTTATCACTTATATTATGAGTTATAATTTTTACAAAAGCTTAAACGGGAATTGAGCGATTTAATTTACTTAATGATGTGCAAGGCGGGTGAACAAATTCACAGCGATACCTTAGCGCAGCGTTTGTCTTATTTTAAAAATCCTTATTTCCATGGTAAAAAGGTGAAATTCAGAGTTAAAGTAATTCCAATATCCTATCGCATTATAAATTTGTGAACCTGCTTTGCGCATCAGACCTTATAAGAATCGCACAATTCAGGTGAAAATACTTTTTGGAGGGTAAAATGGAAGAGATAAAAATTGAACATAATCCGGATGATGAACGACTGAAAAAACAGGGCGTCTTTAACTGGCCTGTCTGGACAAAGGAGGCCTCCGAGTTTCCGTGGAAGTACGGCGACACGGAGACATGCTATATCCTTGAGGGTGACGTGGTTGTCACACCAGACGGAGGGAAGCCGGTAGAAATCGGTAAGGGTGATCTGGTAACGTTTCCGGCAGGCATGTCCTGTACCTGGAAAATCCGCAAGGACGTGAGGAAGCATTATAAATTCGGATAGCTCACCTGCCCAACTCGCTTTGCTTTGCAAAACGAAGCTGGTGGGGCAGCTGAATCCTTCATAGTGTATTGCTTGGGTCTTGACCCAGATCTCCACTATATGTCGAATGTTGAAAGGCTGTTGCCCAAATCATAAAAGCCAATAACTGTCATTCTGAACTTGATTCAGAATCTAATGAAAACAGTGAGTTATGAGACCCTGAAACGAGCCTGCCTATCGGACAGACAGGTTCAGGGTGACAATACGAAGTTCGGGTAACAGCCCGTTGAGTCCTGATCCTTAGTTACCTTTATTAAGCTATACTTTACTTTAAGTTGGATATAAAGTAAAATAAAATAGAATAAAGATATATTTGGCCATGTTATATAAAAGAACAGTAATAGACAAAATCAGTAAATACCTGCATACAGACGACATTGTAGTGTTGCATGGCGCCCGTCAGGTTGGAAAGACATCCATTCTCTATTATCTTGAAAAACAGTTGAAAAACAAGAACGAGATAACCTATTTTATCGATCTTGAGGATTCCCGTTATGTAAGGATTCTGGATGCGGGCGTGGATGAGTTTATTCGTCATCTTCAGGAAGAAGGCATACCGGCAGGCAGCAGAAGGAAAAAGTCCTTTGTGCTGATTGATGAAATTCAATATCTGGCCAATCCTTCGTCTTTTCTTAAACTTATAGCTGATCATCACAAGAATCTGAAGTTGATTGTCTCGGGGTCATCCAGCTTTGCCATAAAAACAAAATTCAGGGACTCCCTTGTCGGCAGGACCGTTAACTTTGAGATATATAACCTGTCATTCAGGGAATTTCTTTTTTTTAAAAAGTATCCCTTTAAAGCGGGAAAGGTGTTTACAAATAAAAAGATAAATGAACTAAGAACAAGGTTCAAGGAATACGTGCTCTACGGCGGATATCCTAAAATTGTTTTATCGCCTGAAATTGATAAAAAAGAAAAATACCTGCAGCAGATCATTGATACATACGTTAAAAAGGATATCAGGGACCTTGCGAGCGTTAAGGATATAGGAAAGTTCAATAAACTGCTTGAGACCCTTGCCTCGCAAAGCGGGCAGATACTTAATGTTACAGAAATATCAAACACTACGAGAATCGCCAAACAGACAATAGAAAAGTATCTTTTTATTCTGGAAAATACGTATATCATAAAGCTTGTAAGGCCGTTCAGCAAAAATATACGATCTGAACTTTTCAAATTGCCAAAGATATATTTTTACGATTCAGGATTGGTGCAGATGCTCTGGCTGAAGGGTCTGCAGAAAGAAATTATCGGCAGTGTATTGGAGACGGGTATC
>CAYFYW010000302.1:0-3552 GCA_964347425.1 uncultured Nitrospirales bacterium | reverse complement strand
CCTCTTCGGCTATTTTTAAGAGTGTGGACATATTTTCAATAGCACAGGGGCCGGCTATAACATGTATTTTTTTAGCTCCGATGGTATTCTTTGAGATTTTAATAATCGTATTCTTAGGTTTAAAGTCCCTGCTTGCAAGTTTGTAGGGCTTGATGATACGGTGGATTTTTTCGACACCTGGCAGTGCTTCAAATGAATTGCTTTCCTCCTCCGTAACCTTTGACGTGTCACCAATCACACCGATGACCGTTCTTTCGACGCCTTTTGAGATGTTTGCTTTAAAACCCATGCCTTCGAGTTTTTTAACGATATGGCGGAGTTCCTTTGAAGTGACCCCCCGTCTCAATACGACAATATCCATTACATCCCCCTATGAGTTCTAAAATTAAATATCAAATGTAATATAACATTCTTTCCCCACTACCCGGTAAAAATATACTGAAAACGCCCGGAGAATAAGACGTTATTATGGTATTTTGTCTGAACACGTTAAAGAAACGGTTCCATGTGTCGCCCCTGACCCGTCTGCCCGATAGGCGGGCTCGTTTCCGGGGTCTCATACATATTGTTTTTATGATATGCTGAAATACATTCAGCATGACATGTAATGGGACACAAATAACATTCCTTAATTTTTAACCTTGATATTCGACTTTTGATATTTTTTCATTGCTTCTATGAAACGTTTATTTTCCCTGTGAAGTCCGATTGTCACACGTATCTCACGCGGGCCCATCGGTCTCATAATAATACCCTGTTTTAGAAAGTTACTGTATAAACCGGAGGCGATATCATCATCAAACATAATATATACGAAATTTGCCTCTGTCTGGACATATGTTATTTTCATCGCTTTTAATTCTCGATAAAGATACTTTTTGCCTTTTTCATTTATTTTTTTTGCTTTTGCCACATGTTCTTCATCTTCTAATGCGGCACACGCCGCTTTCTGGGCCAAAGAATTTATATTAAAAGGCTGCCGTACCTTGTTCATTTCCGCAATTATTGAGGACTTTGCAATGCCATAGCCTATTCTCAAGCCGGCGAGCCCGTATATTTTAGAGAAAGTTCTCAGCATAAGTATATCTTTGCCCTGTCTGAAGTACTCTCTACTGTCTGCATAATCTGATGAAGTAACGTACTCAAAATATGCCTCGTCAACGACAATCAGTACGCCCTCGGGGACCTTTTCCATAAAGGCGTCCATCTCTGTCTTTGTGTTTACCGTGCCGGTAGGATTGTTCGGATTTGCTATGAAGATTATTTTAGTTTTTTCTGTTATGCAAGACGCCATGCCATTAAGGTCATGGCGCCAGTCTTTCAGGGGAACAATTATGTTTTTCCCTCCTGCTGCCTGAACAATAGTCGAATAAACAACAAAAGATGGGTGAGCCATTATTGCCGCATCACCAGGTCTCAGAAATGTCCTGACCGCCAATTCGATGACTTCATTTGAACCGTTGCCCGGCAATATCTCGTCCATACTTAATCCCAATCTTTCAGACAATGCTTTTTTTAAAAAATAACAGCTTCCGTCAGGATATCTGTTTAGATCTCTGATGCCGTCACGCAGGGCCTTGATAGCAAGAGGGGATGGTCCGAGGGGGCTTTCATTTGAAGCAAGTTTTATTGAGCCAGTAATACCAAGCTCTCTCTCCAGTTCCTCCAAGGGCTTGCCCGGAATATAGGGTTTAATGGATTTGATATGTTCTGGAACGTTAAGCATTATTTGTTAATCGTTATTCGTTGTTCTTGAAACGAATAACTTATAACGAATTTCGCAGTTTATTTTTTATTCCGCTGAAGGGTAAGATCCAAGGACCTTGAGATAAAGACAATCTTTTTTTACAGCATCAATTGCCTTCTTCACGACGTCGTCCTCTATATGTGCTTCCATATCTACAAAGAATATATATTCCCAGGCCTTTCTCCTGGATGGCCTTGATTCAATTTTTGTGAGATTTATCTTGTGTTTCGAAAAGTGTCTGAGTATTGCATAAAGGGCACCGGGTTTGTCTTTAATAGAGAACATAATTGATGTCTTGTCCTTGCCTGTTTTAGGTGATGAATCCTTTGAGATTACCAGAAAACGGGTGTAATTTTCCCTGTAATCCTCTATGCCCTTTTTAACGAATTTAAGCTTATAAGCAGAAGCAGCGAGTTCACTCGCAACAGCGGCAGAAGTGGGGTCTTTTGACACACGTTTGGCAGCGGCGGCCGTGCTGAGTTCTTCAATAATGGGAACATTTGCGAAATTCTCTCTAAGCCATCCTCTGCACTGGGCAGTTGCCTGAGAATAGGAATAGATTTTTTTAATATCTGAAGCCCTGCCGGTTTTTGACAGGAGATTGTGGGATACCTCGAGCATTATCTCGGAAGCAATCTTTAGATTTGAATCCATGAACATATCGAGAGTGTAATTCACAACACCTTCTGTCGAATTTTCAATCGGTACGACTCCGTACCGGGCATTACCCCTTGTGACAGCTTCGAAGACAGCCTTTATATTACTCTCCGGCAGGTAATGTGTTGATGGACCGAACTGCCTTTTTGCAGCCAGGTGTGTAAAGGTTGCTCTGGGACCCAAATAAGCGACCTTCAACGGCTGCTCTAAAGAAAGTGATGCAGAGAGTATTTCTCTGTATATAGATTTGAGCACCTCGTTGGGGAAAGGCCCTTGATTTAATGTCGCGAGCCTTCCCAGTATTTCCCTTTCTCTATCAGGGGAATGAGTGTTGAGATGTTTGTCTTTTTTTGTTTTTCTGATTTTAAGGACAACATTAGTCCTTTTATTTAACATCTCGAGTATCCTGGAATCAATTTTATCAATTTCTTTTCGTAGTTTCTTAAGTTCAGCCATAATACTTTCCTTATCCACAAAAACGGATAAAAATCTGTATAGATAGCTACTGTAGCAATTTTCCTATGTTTTTTCAAGGGTTAGAGAGCACCCAACTCCCTATAGGGAAATACTGTTAAGCAACATAGGGGTCACAGTATTGGCCTCGAACGGTTTTAAGCATCACAAAAGCCTCACCTGGATGGTGAGGAGTGATGCTTACCTCGGAGACAGACAGGATGTCTGTTGAGCCTGCCTGTCGGTTTACATGCCTCAGGCATGCAGACAGGAATGAGTGAAAGGCTAATACTGTGATCTAGGAAACTGCTCTATCTCTGTTTTTGGAGAGCATTGCCTCCATTATGTCCACTCCTGAACTTGTACCTATTCTTGTTGCCCCCGCCTCAACAAAACTTAAAACATCCTTTAACGTTTTAATTCCTCCCGCGGCTTTTATGCCGATTTTTCCTTCTGTTGCGGACTTTATCATGGCTACATCTCCCACGACCGCCCCAGAAGGTGCAAAGCCTGTGGAGGTCTTTATGAATTGTGCTCCTGCCCCCAGGGCTGTAAGAGAGGCTTTTATTTTCTCGTCGTCTGAAAGGTAACATGTTTCAATTATTATTTTATGTATCACCTCTGGTGTGGCTGTAACTAAATCTGAAATCTCCTTTTTTACGGCATCCCAACGATTTGTCTTAACCATTCCTAAA
>CAYFYW010000301.1:0-8831 GCA_964347425.1 uncultured Nitrospirales bacterium | reverse complement strand
TAAGGTATGGCTTAATGACGGAACGGGTGCCTTTTCAGACAGCGGCCAAATCCTGTGGCCCATAACTAGCACTGGCGTGGCATTGGGGGATCTGAACAGTGACGGTGACCTCGATGCCTTTGTTGTGACCATGGCGAATGTGTCAAGCTTTGTCTTATGGAATGAAGGAGGAGTTTTTTCTGACAGCGGCCAGATCCTGAAAACTTCAGACAGCACTGGCGTGGCATTAGGGGATCTGGATAATGACGGTGACCTTGATGCCTTTGTGGTGAATTATAATAATGAGGCAGACAGGGTCTGGCTGAATGACGGTAGCGGAAATTTCACAGACAGCGGGCAGAACATAGGGATTTCAATTAGCAATGACGTAGCATTAGGGGATCTGGACAATGACGGAGACCTCGATGCCTATGTTGCAAATAAAGGCTCTAACAGGGTATGGACAAATAACGGATCGGGTATTTTTTCAGACAGCGGCCAGGTTTTGGGTAACGCGGTCAGCTATGGTGTAGCCTTCGGGGATTTGGATGGAGATGACGATCTCGACGCCTTTATTGCAAATGATGGCTATAACAGGGTGTGGCTGAATGACGGGACAGGTATCTTTTCAGACAGCGGCCAGTCCCTTGGTGCCTCGACAAGCTATGGTGTGGTATTGGAAGATGTGGACGAAGATGGTGACCTCGACGCCTTTATATCAAATAACGGTTCAAACAGGGTCTGGTTGAATAACGCAAGCGGTACCTTTTCAGACAGCGGCCAGAGCCTGGGTAGCTCAATAAGCCGTGCGGTAGCTTCAGGGGATGTGGACGGAGACGGTGACATCGATGCCTTTATTGCAAATAACAGTACCCAGCCAAACAAGGTCTGGCTGAACGATATCTATCCCGGACTGATGATCTCACCTTCTTCAGGCACATATTTCACCTCCCAGAATTTTGATCTCATGCTCGTTGTTGTAGCGCGGGACGTTTCAGTGACAGGCGGGAGTGTTGAACTGGATGGGAATGATGTAACTGCTTTTGTTGCCGGTTGTATTAAACCTGGAACACTTGTATCGGGTGGCAATACCTTTAGATGTCCTGCTATCAGTGGAGGCCTCCTGGGTACAGGCACTCATACGCTTGACGTAAGCCTTGACTTGAGCGATGGCTCGGATGTGGACGATACGGTTATCTGGATGGTTAAGGAAAATACAGAACCATAAGAGTTTTGTTTCATAGAGTTCGGTATGTTTGAGGGGTCTGGTCCTCCGGGTCCCTTGCGTATTAACTGTTCTTGTGCAGCCACGTCTAATTATTTATAACGAACTTCTCAAAAATTTTTCTGGAAATTAAACACGCAGGATACTTCAGCACTTCATCAGTGAGCAATGTCATCTTCATCTTCATCCCTGTAAGTCCATTTTCTTATCAGGAACCTTAAGAAGCCGTATATCAGTATCAAGGCAGAAATAAAAAAAAGAAACGGGTAGAGATTGTGACTCAGATATCTAAACCATGTGAACTTTCTCCTTAAATGATCCTGCCATCTCCCCTCAAGTTCTTCGAGAGAGATCGAGAGTCCTTTGAGAATTGCCTCATCTATTTTATCGCCGTTCTTCAGATGATGTAATACCTGCAGCAATCCGCCGGTCCCGAATTCTCTGATGATATATTCCACTAAACTCTTACTCTCCTCATAAGCTAAAATGAAGAGATTTTTATCCTCCGGAAAACTCTCTGTTATATCTTCTAAGCTTATATATCTTCCTGTCAGCGTTGCCTGTTTCAGGCGATCTTTTTTTTCGCCTATTATTACCTCTGCTATGCCGCCGCTTGCCCATTGAGAAATCCCCTCATTGAGCCATTTGGGCAGGTTGCCTCCTGTAATGTTGTGAAGCATGAGATGGCACAGCTCATGCTTCATGGTCGTCTCCAGTGAAAAAGGATGGGTGTTTGCCTTTGAGCTGTCAATAACAATGAGATTTTTTTGTGATATGGCTACGGCAACTACAAGACTGCTGTTAGATATCTTCTGAAAAGTTTCTCCGCCTTTCACTATCATTACTGTCGGCCGGAAATTCACATGAAATCCAAGGGTTTCCTCGAGCTGCGCTTTAACGTCGGGGTATATATCTACAACCATATTTGCTGTACTTCTCAAAGACTTCTCAAAGTGAATAACGACTCCTTCCGCAGTAATAATTTCAGTCTCCACTGCATGCAGAGGTTTAAGAAAAAGCAAAAGAATGGTAACATAGAATATTAAAATTATTTTTTTTGACATACCAAATTTGTTCCTGAGGATATAACCTTCTTTCGTATTTCAGTTGGAAGGTTAAATTAAAGTTTATCGGTCTCTATTACTCGAATGTTTAAAATTCGAATTTGGCGCTTCGGGTTTTTCTGTTTATGGCCTGACTCTTTCGCCAATACAATTATAGCAAACCCTGAATTTTTGAGGATTTCATGGAGGGTCATTTGTTAAACCCAAAAACTGCAATTAGCACCCGTAAAATATTTAACATATAACGGGGCAGGCACAGAGGACTCAAAGGAGGCTTGTTCATTTAATGTATACGGAAAACAATGTGCCACGGAACAGGCGGCTGTGGACCTTGAAATCAGCCGGGGAAAAGCCGGTTACCGGGGTGAGAATAAAGGCAGAAAAAAAATTCGGGTTAAAAGAAGAACATTTCATCATCTGCAGAAATTGCGGAAATACAATTACCACCCCCCAATATATTATCGCGGTGAATGAACAGCATATACATATGTTCACCAATCCCGTGGGAATCACTTATCAGATAGGTTGTTTTTCCTCAGCCGACGGATGTATTGACCATGGCGACCTGACCCTTGATCATACCTGGTTTGAGGGTTTCAGCTGGAACTTTGCTATTTGTTCAAACTGCCTTATTCATCTCGGCTGGTTTTATCAGAGCGGAAACGAAAGTTTTTTCGGGTTAATCCTCGACCGTTTGGTGGATACCAAAGAGGTGTCAGGTCTTGACATGTGACTTAATTCTTTCTGTGAGACCTGATAATGTTTTATCATCTTTCATCTTGTCTTCTAAACGTGCCGATACCTTACTCACTGCACTATAATGAATCCCCCCAAATAATTTTCCTACCTCTTGATTGCTCAGACCGGTATACCTCTTTACGAAATATATCGCTATGGTCCTCGCTGGGTTATCTCTCGTTCCTTTTTTGGTAATTTCTTCTTCTTTTATTGCAAAATTTTTCGCAATTACTCTAACTATTTCATCCGGCTGTATATACTCCATAAGTCTATTTCGCTCTATGATTTCTCCACTTATTGGCTTTCCCTTAATTAATCCTTTAATTTTTTCTACAAACTCCTCTCCCCCAAGAATAATTTGTCCATATAAATTTTTGAATGTGCCATCTTCTTTTTTATTTATTTCTTCGTTTATAAATCCTCTGTATTTTTTCCTAGCCTCTTCTCTGTTGCGATGAAACTTCGATAATATCCATGAATAATCTACCCACTTAACTTCCTTGTTTTTTCTAACATATCCCGGATAACTACTCCATTCATAAGATTCTGGCTTCTCCATGATATTTGCTCGCACCGGGTTTAGATGTACATATCTGCTGAGTTGTAAAAGGTAGTTGTCTTTATCAATAAGAATTCCCTTGTATCTCCCTTGAAAAAGATGCCCTACTCGACCATATCTGCGGTTGAAATATCCGGTATATCTGCTGTTGATTCCGTGCATTACCTTTAAAAGATTGCCTTTGGGCGTCTCTATAACTAGATGATAGTGATTGTTCATGAGTACATAGCTATGAATAAGAATACCGTATCGCTCATGATAATCTTCCAGAATTCTCAAAAACTTTACCCTATCTGAATCATCGTCAAACAGCCTTCTCTTTTCGTTGCCACGGCTGATTACATGATAGAGTGCTCCGGGGTATTCTATTCTGAGTGGCCTTCCCATCGCAGAAATATACTAAATTTCGTTTCTTATGTCAAATGTCAAGACCTGACACCTATTTTTTTTGCTTTTTTCAGCACTTCTTCGGCCATTTTTTTCTTATAACCTTTAAGGGCTTTTGCGAGGGCAGCGTCTTTTATGCTCAAAATCTGCGCTGCGAAGATGGCGGCGTTTTTAGCGCCCGCTTTTCCTACTGCCATGGTGGCAACGGGGATACCGGGCGGCATCTGAACTGTTGAAAACAGGGCATCAATGCCCTTGAGCGGTGAGGAGTCAATAGGTATTCCTATTACGGGAAGCCTAGTGTGCGCGGCTATTACGCCGGCAAGGTGTGCGGCGCTGCCAGCGCCCGCAATAATTACCTGAATCCCTTTTTTTTCTGCTTCTTTCGTCAGTTGGACGGTCCTCTTTGGGCTTCTGTGAGCAGAGGCAACGGTAATATCAAATGGTATTTTAAAATACTTTAAGACCTTTCTTGTCTCCTCCATTATCGGCAAATCAGAATCACTACCCATAATGATCAGAACTTTTGGCTTCATATTTATTTCTCCTGTTTTTTGTCTAAAAAGATTTTTAGTATCCGAATAGCCACGACAAAACGGGGCATTAAGTTATTAAGTCATTAAGTTATTAAGTTATTAAAAGACTCAATGACTCAATTGCTCAATGACTTAATGACTTAGTCTTTTATTGCTTTATCCCCTATGTCTTTTCTGTAGTGCATTCCCTTAAAGTGAATCTTTTTTATTGCATCGTATGCATTTGCTTTTGCGTGCTTTACGTCTTTACCAAGAGCGGTTACTCCAAGCACCCTTCCGCCTGATGTAACAAACTCTCCGTTGTTCAATCCGGTTCCTGCATGAAAGACCATTACGTCATCTCTGGCTTTTACTGAATCAAGACCTTTTATTGTTTTGCCTTTTTCGTAGGAACCCGGATATCCCTTTGAAGCCAGAACAACGCATACTGAGGTATCATTTTTCCAGGAGAGTTTAATGTCTTTCAGCCTGCCCTCTGCAGTTGCCTTTAACACATCAAAGAGGTCGGACTCAAGCCTCATCAGGACAGGCTGCGCTTCGGGGTCACCAAACCTGCAGTTAAATTCAAGAACAGAGGCACTGCCATCGCATATCATCAAACCGGCATAAATGATTCCTCTGTATTTGATTCTTTCTTTTGCCAGACCTTTTATAAGGGGGTTTATTATAGTCTCCGTGATATTCTTTTCAAGTCGTTTTGTTATTATCGGTGCCGGGCTGTACGCGCCCATGCCGCCGGTGTTCGGTCCTTTGTCGTTGTCAAAGATTGTTTTATGGTCCTGGGAAGTTGCAAGGGGAAGAACAGTTTCACCGTCTGTCAAAATCATAAAAGAGGCCTCTTCTCCTTTTAAGCACTGTTCAACGACGACCCTGTTGCCGGCAGAGCCAAAATTTTTTTCTTTCATTATTAATTTTAATGCTTGTACTGCCTCCTCAACGGTCTCTGTTACAAAAACCCCTTTGCCCGCGGCAAGACCGTCTGCCTTTATGACAACAGGTGCGCCTTTAAGCCGCACATATTCTTCTGCATGGAGGTAGGACGTAAATGCTTTGTACTCGGCGGTAGGGACTCCGTATTTACGCATAAAGTCTTTTGCAAAGACCTTACTGCCCTCAAGCTGTGCTCCCCATTTGTCGGGGCCAAAAATCCTGAGGTCTTCTTTTATAAAGGCATCAACAATCCCTTCTGTCAAGGGGGCCTCGGGGCCGACAACTGTAAGGTCAATCCCTTCGTACCTGGCAAAATTCAATAATGCATCAATATTATCTGCCTTTATTTCAAGGCATTCTGCTATCTCGGAGATGCCGGCGTTACCTGGAGCACAAAAAATCTTCTTTACCCTTGAACTCTGGCTTAATTTCCAGACAAGGGCGTGCTCACGCCCCCCGCTTCCTATTACAAAAACCTTCATGCTAAATCGCCTCCTCTGACGAATGAAAAACACCAATAACCAAAATCCAAATAACAAATAAATTCCAATAACGAAGCACCAATTGATCAAACATTTTTTGGAATCTGGAATTTGTATATTGGTTATTAAACGTCAGTGCCTGAAATGCCTCATGCCGGTAAACACCATTGCCATGTTGTGTTCATCTGCCGCAGCTATTACATCCTTATCCTTAATGGAGCCGCCAGGTTGAATGACGGCTGTTGCCCCGACTTTGGCGATAAAATCTATTCCATCTCTGTCAGGGAAAAATGCATCGGAGGCTACAATTGATTTTTCCAGCGTTCCGATCGTTTTCATCGCACCTAATTTTGCTGCATCAACCCTGCTGGTCTGTCCAACACCGATGCCGAGCGCACGGTCTTTTGACGTATATACAATAGCATTTGACTTGACGTGCTTACAAACCTTCCACGCGAACTCCAGAGCTGTGAGTTCATCGTCAGTAGGTTTTCTTTTTGTGACTGCTTTCAGGGATTCAAAGTCCTCTATCATTCCTTTGTCTTTTTCCTGAGTTAATATCCCTCCCTGTATTTTTCTGACGTCAAAACCCGAAGAGTTTTGAAATATATCTAATTCAAGCACTCTTATATTCGGTTTCCGGCCTAAGGTCTTCAGTGCCTCGGGAGCATACCCTGGTGCGATAATTATTTCGACAAAAAGTGTCATTATCTCCTCGGCAGTCGCAACATCGACATCCTTGTTGAATGCTATCACCCCCCCAAAGGCTGACACCGGATCGGTATTGAATGCTCTTGTATAGGCAGAATGAAGGGATTTCCCTGTTGCAACACCGCAGGGATTATTATGCTTAACAATTACTGCTGCAGGTTCAGTAAATTCCTTCACAAGGTCCAGGGCAGCACTGGAATCGAGATAGTTGTTATAGGACATCTCTTTGCCCTGTAGAATTTTTGCATCAACAAGGGAAAGACCGCTGTAAAGCGGTTCCCGATAGAGAGCTGCCTTCTGGTGGGGATTTTCTCCGTACCGCAAATTGCTTACTTTTGAGAAACTCTGATTGAGAAATGCAGGAAATATTTCTGCCGGCGTGCCCTGTCTATCCAGGTACCTGGCAATCAGTGTATCATACCTGGCAGTATGGGAAAAAACCTTTCTGGCAAGATAAAATTTGGTTTCATAACTTACTTCTCCGCTGCCTGCATTGAGTTCTTCAAGCACTTTTGGATAATCTTCAGGGTCGACAATAACAGCTACGTCCTTGAAGTTTTTTGAGGCAGCCCTCAGCATAGTCGGACCGCCTATATCAATATTTTCAATAGCCTCATCAAAGGAGACATCCGGCTTTGAAACCGTACCCTCAAAAGGATAAAGATTAACCGCCACCATGTCTATTGACTCTATGTTATTGGCGTTAATCTCCTCTCTGTCCTTTGGATCACCCCTCCTCCACAACAAGCCGCCATGAATTTTAGGATGAAGAGTTTTAAGTCTTCCCCCCAGGAGTTCGGGAAACCCTGTATATTCTGACACATCCAATATCCTGAGGCCCGCTGACCTCAGAGTCTTTGCAGTTCCTCCGGTAGAAAGTAACTCTATGCCCAGACTGTTCAGCCCCTTTGCAAATTCTACAATACCGGCCTTATTCGAAACGCTTATAAGTGCTCTCTTAACGACTGCCATGTTTCCTCCTTTGTATAAATATAAAATATTTGCTTTGCCACGAATTTACACGAGTGGTCTCGAAGAACAAATACTGAAAATTAGACAGGATATAGATGTTCGTCTGGGCTTACTGTCGAAGCCTCAGTCCAGGATAAAACAGAACATGCAAATAAAAAATAATAAAAGATCTTGATAATCCTGTCAAAATAGCTCTTTAATTGCCAACATTTTAATGAGAGTTTTTTAAATAATAGGTTCTCCTCCCCAACCCCTTGAATCCTCAAGATTTTAGCAGCTTTTTCGGAGATGATCCAAATAATATTAGTTATAACTGGTGTTCATTCGTGATTAATTTTATGATCTAAAGTAGCCTTTCTCCATAAGACTCAGATATTTTTCATCGCCAATAATTATATGGTCTAATACGTTAATCCCAACTACTCTCCCTGCATTAACGAGTCTTTTCGTTATATCAATGTCGTCCCTGCTAGGGGTCGGATCTCCGCTCGGGTGGTTGTGAATGAAAAGGACAGAGGCCGCTGCCTCTTTTATCGCTTGTCGAAACACCTCTCGCGGATGAACGAGAGAAGATGTAAGGGTACCGTCTGAAACAACTGTCTCTTTAAACACCCTGTTTCTGGTGTCGAGCATTGCACAAAGAAATCTTTCTTTTTTCAGGCCGTAAAACTTGACCCTGTAGCGATTATAGACCTCGCTGCTGTTTTTGAATGATGGTGTTTGTGAAAAGTCGGCTGTTCCTCCGAGAAAAAGCCTTCGTCCAAGCTCGAAGGCAGCCTTAAGCTGAGCAATCTTTGCACCACCCATTCCTTTAATTCTTGAAAATTCGGCTACAGAGGCGTCTTCAAGCTCTCTAATACTACTGAAATGCATGAGTAGTTCTCTCGCAAGTTGAAGTGCGCTCTTTTCCTTATCACCGGTCCTCAAGATTATTGCCAGGAGCTGGGCCGTGCTCAGTCCATCAGATCCGAATCTAAGCAGTCTTTCCCTCGGTCTTTCATCTTCCGGCCAATCTTTTATGCTTTTGTATTCCATAGCGCAGGATGTTTATTATAAAATTTTAAGTGCGAAAGCTCAAATACATCATTTACCTTCCAAAGCGCTTTTCTGTATGGAAATGATTTCCCTGATTCCTGATTCGGCAAGGCCGAGGAGATTTTGAAGCAGGGGGGTATCAAAAGGTTTAGTCTCGGCTGTACCCTGGATCTCAATAAATTTTCCTGAGCCGGTCATTACTACGTTCATATC
>CAYFYW010000300.1:0-1624 GCA_964347425.1 uncultured Nitrospirales bacterium | reverse complement strand
ATTTTCACAGACCAAGATCCTTACTTTATTTTATCAATAATGTCTTTAGAATCTGTATTAAGATCTGAATATTTTACAACCTCAGAATTTATCAGCCAGAGGGCCAAAACAAAACAAGCGCCGAAGACAAAACAAATAAAGCCAAATCCTATCATAAATAGAATAAGGCTTCCTTTTAAAGCTGCGATGGCCTCTGTTAGAGCAGTCAATGTATGATTCATGTTAGGTTGAACCTTGCTTTGCAATCATGGTTCGGCTGCAACACTTCGGCCAGCCAAGCGCCAGGTAATGAGCACACTCATCAATATCGATCTTTTTTTCTTTTCCGCATATAACGCATATAAGTATGGCACCGTCTGGCCAAACGTCTTCGGCAACGCTGATGTGCAGGCCGTGTATTCTTCTGCATATCTCTGATAAAATCATGTCACATTCCTTTTCCTGGGCAGTATAAACTTCTATTGCAAATGGCAGCATTGATAAGTCTCACATTAAATAGAATTTAGTTTTTTCTTTAAGCCCTTAATCAAAATCACAGCATCCTTTTTATTCATTCGGCCGTGATGGAAGGCCCATTTAACTTTAAACAGATTGTAGCGGAGCCTGTTTTTGAACTGCTCTGTTGTTCTGCGATAGCTTTCTGACATCATATGAAGTAAGAGTGCCCCTGTTGGCAGGTCTTGCGCCCACTGCACCGCAAGACCGCTACTTTACCCGTCAGGGACGGCCGGGTCTTGAAGGAGGTTCAGATGGCCCGTTATTGAAGGCGCCACGGTGCCGGGCGCATCAGATGAGGATTTGCTTATTTGCCGGCAGAGTTTTTTCAATAAATACTCCCAGTGAATCTGCTTTATTTCAGTGGGAGTTTTTATATCTTTGACAGTATTCATGGATCATAAATAGCGCTTGGTTTTGAGGCGTTCGGAAATTTTCCTGGGCAATTGTAAGTAGTCTTTCATAAAGTTCTTTGTGTTCTGTAAAATCCAGTACAAAACAATCGTTAGATGCATTGTCACTATGTACTGGTGACTTTGGTACAAAAGTCTTATTAGAATTGAATTCTTTCTTTTTAATTTTCTGTTTTCGAACATATTTCTGAATGGCATAACCGGTTTGATGAAAATCTCGATTAAGATGTTTTGCCATTTCAGCTTGAGTCATATTCCCGTAGTTTTCGCGCAAAAATTCTTTTTCTTCATCAGTCCATCGACGCGGTACTCGTTTTTTCTTCACTTCAGTTGTCATGGTGACCTCATTAGAATTTTTTTCATCAATTGGCTTTTGAGTCATATCGGTTAATCCGGGCGGCACAGAATGCGTCATATCGCTTATGGCGGTTACATAATCATGCCGTTTTTGACAGTTCATACATTGAGAACTTTTATAATCCCGCTCTTCGGGCGGACATTCATGGCATGGTGATTTGTTCACTTATTAATTTTCTTTTAAAATTTCCTCCGGTACGACACCGGCCAGGTCAACGCCGCTTTCCAAAAAGATTCTTATCAGCTCGCCCTTTTTGCATGATTTGAATTTGCCGCGCTTTTTTAGAAGCACTTCATAAAGAAAAGTTTTGGCTTCATCGGTTTCGAAAATGCAGAATTTGTCCGCAATCTCAAATATC
>CAYFYW010000299.1:0-2550 GCA_964347425.1 uncultured Nitrospirales bacterium | reverse complement strand
CCATAATTCGCATGATACACCCTTTAAACCGATAGAACCCATGCCGGCACCAAGAAAACCCGAGGATGTGAGGGTAATGTCTGCTGGAAGTTAACAGATACTCTGGGGGCAGGATCAATGGCAGGAGATATGAAGAAGAAAGAAAAAAGCAGGGTGACCAGGAGAAAGTTCCTTACCGGTCTTGCAGCGACGGCAGCTGCCCTTGCACTTCCTGTCAGACATGCTGAAGGCTATATCATTGAAGAATATTTCAGGCAGCATTATAAAAGACTTGATAAGGAAGAATTAAGAGATATACTTGTAGGCATAGAAGAGGAATTATCATTTAAGTATGGAAAAGATATTACAGTAAAGGCAACCCCTCCTATGGATAATGTTGTATTCGGGTATGCCCTTGATCTCTCACGATGTATTGGCTGCAGGAAATGCATATATGCATGTGTTAAAGAAAATAATCTATCCAGAAATCCCCAGGTTCAGTGGATAAAGGTTTTAGAATTTGAGAAAGAAAATAAAAAATGGCAATCTCTCGAGCATTCAAACCGTTACTACAATCCTGAACTTGTCCCTGAGAAAGGTAGTTTCTATGTGCCTGTACAGTGTCAGCAGTGTAAAAATCCGCCGTGTGTAAAGGTATGCCCGGTCCAGGCCACATGGAAAGAGCCTGACGGTATAATAGTGGTGGATTATAACTGGTGCATTGGCTGCAGATTTTGTATGGCTGCGTGTCCATACGGAGCGAGAAATTTCAACTGGGGAAAACCCTTTATACCAAAAGATGAATTGAATCCAGTAATGCACTACCTTGGCAATAGACTCCAGTATAAAGGTGTAGTTGGAAAATGCACGTTCTGTATTCAGCGGTCTAGAGAGGGTAGATATACTGCTTGTGTTGAAGCCTGCCCTGTTGGGGCCAGAAAATTCGGCAATCTCTTAGACACCAAAAGTGAAATACGCTATATTCTTGAACATTTAAAGGTGTTCAGACTCAAAGAAGAGCTTGACACCAATCCAAAGTTCTTTTACTTCTTTAGCATGGGGATGTCAGTTAAAAGTTAGAAATGATTTTTAGAAGAGGTATGCACCATGATTGATGCAACAAAAGGGATTATTAAGACTCTAACAACTGGCAGCAGTGCCTATAAGACGTGGGTCGCGGCACTCTGTGCTCTTACATTCCTTGCTGTAGTTCTGCTTTCTAAACAATTCGAACAGGGGCTTGTTGTTACTAACATGAGAGACCAGGTTTCCTGGGGCTGGTACATTGCAAACTTTACTTTTTTAGTTGGAGTGGCTGCTGCTGCGGTTGTGCTGGTTATTCCTGCCTATCTCTATCACTATAAACCAATCCATGATATTGTTCTTCTTGGTGAGATTATGGCGGTTGCTGCTGTATCGATGTGCCTTATATTTGTTACCATTGATATGGGAAGCCCTGAAAGATTCTGGCATCTCATCCCTAAAATTGGTCTTTTTAATTTCCCCCAGTCAATTTTGGCCTGGGATGTTCTTGTATTAAACACGTATCTGTTCTTAAATTTATTTTTGGTAATATATGCACTCCACAAGCTTTATATGGGTAAACGTTACAACAAAACATTCCTGTGGCCTTTTATCTTGTTCTCAATTCCCGCTGCAATCAGTATTCACACAGTTACTGCTTTTATTTATGCCGGATTGCCATCAAGGCCATTCTGGAACGCAGCCATATTGGCACCCAGGTTTATTGCATCGGCGTTCTGCTCGGGTCCTGCCTTTATGCTCATACTCTTCCAGATTATCAGAAAAAAAACCAGGTTCAATGTCTCAGACAAGGCACTTTTTAAGATTGGGGAGTTTATTACGTACGCAATGGCTTTAAACCTCTTTTTCCTTATTTCTGAAATATTCAAGGAACGTTATTCAGCGACTGCACATATTGCTTCACTGGATTATCTCTATTATGGATTGCACGGGCACAACCAGCTTGTTCCCTGGATTTGGACTGCATTAATATTTAATTCAATTGCTTTTTTAATATTGTTGATTCCAACGTTGAGAAAGAATTTGATTACGCTTAATATCGCGTGCGTTTTGTTATTTATCGGCGTGTACATAGAAAAAGGCATGGGGCTGGTTTTTCCCGGCTTTATCCCGGGCACCATGGGCGAGATATATGATTATTTCCCGAATGCTTTAGAGTTCCTGGTTTCTCTTGGTGTGTGGGCAGTAGGGATGCTGGTCTTTACTGCTCTGGCAAAAATTGCAATAGCAATCAAGACAGGAGAGCTGAAAAAAAAGCCCCCGGGAAGAAAAAAAGTCGCCGATAAAAAAATGTCCTGACGGGTAATGCCTGCTTTATTCAGCTCTCACTTCCTCTTTTTCAGATGCAGGAACGTACATATGAAAGGTTGTCCCGACGTCAGGTTTCGATTCTGCGGTGATTAATCCACCGTGTTTTTTTATAATTGAATAACATACGGCAAGTCCGAGTCCCATCCCCTTCTCCCCCCACATGTCCTTGGTCGAGAAATAAGGGTCGAATATCTTTGACAGATTCTCCTCAGGGAT
>CAYFYW010000298.1:0-1567 GCA_964347425.1 uncultured Nitrospirales bacterium | reverse complement strand
ATCTGTGGCAGGGATGTATGCCTCGGGTTGGTAATAATCATAATAACTAACAAAATATTCTACTGCGTTTTGAGGAAAGAATTCCTTAAATTCAGAATATAATTGTGCAGCTAAGGTTTTATTATGAGAAATGACCAAGGTAGGTTTATTCACATTTGCGATAACATTCGCTATAGTGAAAGTCTTTCCAGAACCTGTTACACCAAGGAGAACCTGATGTTTAAGGTTGTTCAGCACACCTTCTGAAAGCGCCTCTATTGCCTTCGGCTGATCACCGGTTGGCTTGAAGTCTGATATTAATTTAAACCTGCTTGAGTTTTTTCTTTGAGAGAAAGACATGTTATTGCTGCCCGTCTGAGGTTAATGTTTTTGCCGGGAAAAACTATTGCCAGATTAACTCTTTATAATATCGCGGCCACTCTCTGAAATGATTATGGCATTTCATAAATAATGTCCGCTTTTTCGTCATTCCCGAAAGTCTTAATCGGGAATCCATGTTTTAAGTTTTTACCTCTGGATTCCCCCATCAAGCCACGCCAGAGGCGGACAGGTCGGGGAATGACAGCACTATCAGTAAACAGGACATTATTATTACGACTATCAATAGTTAGAATTGCCTTTTTAACTAAAAGTGCATTAAAACGAATTCTTATGTCTGGAGAAATATCAAAAATGGCAGAGATCCACTTTCTTGATATTATAACAAAACGGGGTAATATACAGCTAATCAAACATGATAAAGGCTTAAATATCAAGAAAAATATTTTTCTTTGCATGCCAAATTTGGTATTATGCAGAAAACGATATAGTTACTGGTTATGTTTAAAATAATCAGAATAGGGAGCTTTCAATGAGTAAAGGCAAGAAAAAAATAATGATCACATTTTTTTTATTTTTTGCCGTTGCAATCTCTTTTTATATTGGCGGGGTAATTGGTTTTAACAAGGGTTTTTACACAAGTCAATACTTTGAAGGAGCAGATGCACTTTACACAGTTGCTATATTAGAAAGTATCAGGGAGCAACGACAAAATAATGCAATTCTACTTTTGGAAACCAAACTTGATGGTCAAATATTCAATATTGGTTTTTTTGGAGAGAAAAAAGATAGTATTTTTAATCCCCTTAGTTTCACAGATATTAGCAGTAAAGCAGATGAATCCATTAGAAATTTAATGAAAGAAGTTGTTGCTTATCGCAAAAAAATTCCCCCAAGGTCCGGAGATGATACAGTAGGAAAGATAATTAATGAAACTTTAAGAAAATATGATGAAGAAATAAATCGTAATACAGAACCTAACCAAACGATGGAGAGGGATACGCAATAACGCACCCCTCATCTCTGCCATTAGATATTTATGGTGAGTTTAAGAGGTTAATTCTTGAAAATATATTTTAGTCGACATAATATGAGACAAATGAGATGGAGAAGTATCTCTGAAGACGAAGTTAAAAACACTGTTCTGCAAGCTGAGAAAGTGGAGGATTCGATAAAGGGCAGAAAAAACGCCTTTAAACATTTCGGGGAATAAGGTAAGAATATCGATTTTCATGGTCTTAGTTTACCA
>CAYFYW010000297.1:0-2204 GCA_964347425.1 uncultured Nitrospirales bacterium | reverse complement strand
GAAAGGAACTGGATGCCCGATTAAAAACTTCGGGCATGACATTTATCTGGTTGTCATTCCCGCAGTCAGTAAGCGGGGATCCAGAAAGGCAAAATTATAGTATTTCACGAAGGATACAGCTTAAAACATATGAGCGGCAGCCCGAGGATTTCGAAAGGCTTGTCGGAATCAAAGGGGTAGGAACAAAGACAATGAGGGCGAGGTCTGAATCTCAAGATTTTTTACGTATTCCTTTAAGTAAAATTGTTCCAATTCCAATAAGCACAAAAAATAAAGAGACGGCAAAAGGTATCAGGTATGGGATTGTTACCCTGCCTTGATAATATCTTCCCTCATGATATGTAAAAGAATGTTTATGAGGCTCTTTCATCAAATAATCAGCTACATCCCGGGCTGTATACCCTATCTTGTATGCACCCTCTATGTCAAAGTCCATCTCATCCGCAAGTGCCCGCGCCACCTCATCTTCTGTTCTAACAATCCCTTCTCTAATAATTAATCTTTTCAAATGAGTGCCTTCCTCTACCTCAAATGAAGAAAGGGCTGAATAAAACCAGATACCAACTAAAATAAGTGCTATCCCGATTACTATTATCTTTTTATTCATGGGTCTCGGAACCATTCATGGGTCTCAGAACGGGGGCTAATAAATATCTATTATTCCCTGTACGTGACTTGACTCTCAACAATATTTCGGATAAGTTATCAAACGATAGGCGATTGTGTCAAACAATCTCCAGGATAAATAGAAATTGGAGGGTATATGAAATACCAGGTCGGCAGAGCGGGAAGAATTATTGTTGCAAGGTTCGGGGATACAGAAGACATGCTGGAAAACCTGATCGATATTGCCAAAAAAGAAGGTATAAAAGCTGCGGTATTTTATGCTGTTGGTGGGATGCGGGAGGGCAGTATTGTAGTCGGCCCTGAAAAGGATGAGATGCCTCCAGAGCCTGTATGGAAGAAACTCGGCGAAAGCCACGAACTCGTTGGTATCGGAACTATCTTCTGGCAGAACGATAAGCCCGGGATCCATTTTCATGGAGCCTTTGGCAAACACGACATGGTTAAAGTGGGGTGTGTCAGGAATAAATCAGAGACATTCCTTGTGCTTGAAGCGGTCATCATTGAGCTGGAAGGCATAAACGCCGTAAGAGAGTTTGATCCCGTGTCAGGAATGGCATTGCTTAAATTATAGAAATTAAGTTATGGAGTCATTGAGTTATTTTTTTAATGAATTCATTACTTATTGACTACATGACTGATTTTATTGGGGGTGGAAATGAAAATACTGGATGCCGTGAAAGAAAGAAGGAGTATCAGGAAATTTCTCACAAAAAAGATCCCGGATACAATCCTGGATGACCTCAAAGAAGCCCTTATCTGGGCCCCGAGCGCAGGCAACCTTCAGGCAAGAAAGTTCTATTTTGTCTTTGACAGCAAAACCAAGGAAAAACTCGCAGCAGCAGCTTTAAACCAGAGCTTCATAGCAAAAGCTCCCCTGTCAATTGTGGCATGTACTGACAGCCAGATAAGACTGCATTATAGAGAAAGGGGGGTCAACCTCTATGCCATTCAGGATGTAGCAGCAAGTATTATGGGGATGATGCTAGTAGCTCATGAAGCCGGTCTTGGAAGCGTATGGATCGGCGCCTTTGATGAAAGAGCGGTATCAAGAATACTTGACATTCCTGATATCTTCCGGCCGATCGCTATTGTCCCAATTGGCTATCCCTCGTCAATTCCTACGGCTCCGTCAAGGGTTTCAAAGGAATATGCAATAGAGACAATAAGTTAAGTTCAAATTTCAAAGCTTAAATACTCCGGAATGGTGGGCCCCTATTTCTTTACCTTCAATTTCTTTATTTTCAGTTTCTTTATTTTGTCCCTTAGCGTATTACGGTTTATGCCAAGCAGT
Organism: uncultured Nitrospirales bacterium; assembly: GCA_964347425.1. GTDB lineage: Bacteria > Nitrospirota > Thermodesulfovibrionia > UBA6902 > BMS3Bbin08 > CAYFYW01. The sequence continues at coordinate 286 of CAYFYW010000297.1, read as the reverse complement.
TTTGAAGCCTTAGCCTGATTCCATTTTGTCTCTTTCATGACTAATAATATCAACGACCTTTCCACTTCAGGTATAACAGTCTCGTAGAGATTAAATTTCTCAAGGTTTTTTATATTCCGCATAAACCCTTTAAGTCTTTCTTCAATAAACTTTCCAATAGATTTCACCTGTCTGTATCCCAGGTCAAAATCCTCTAAACCCAGAACAGGTTCCTCGGACAAAATACATGCTTTCTTGACAGAACGTTCGAGCTCTTTTTCTTTGCCCTGCCAGTCATGGCTTAAGA
>CAYFYW010000296.1:0-6343 GCA_964347425.1 uncultured Nitrospirales bacterium | reverse complement strand
AATGTTTCTTAAAGCTGATTTCTTGCCTTCATCTGCCTTTATTCGCTGAACTTCGACTTTACTTGTAACCCCGACAGAAGATGCAATCTCCATGTAGCTATTTAATTTGTGCCGTCCTTTTAAGATATTAATTTTCAGGTTGTAAAGGTATGATCTCTTGGCTGTGGTACGTCCTACGCGCATCCTGGATCCGGACAGAAAGGTCATCGTTGATGAAGCAATTCCTCCGTGAAGATCAATGGCTATATCCGCGGATAAATTTCTTAATCGCCTGAAATATTCAAAGAAGATCGGTAATCGCTTTATGAAAGGTTTTCTGTTGAGCACTGTTCTGGGATAAAGCAGGACACTATCCAGCCCAACTATTGTTTCAATAATTTCGGAAAATGAACTGTCTACTACAATATAAAAAGTCTTTTCTTTAAAAAATTCTTTAAGTGCATTAATGGTGGAAAGCGCAAGTACAAGGTCGCCCATGTGTTTGTCCGGCATCAAAACTAAAACATTCTTAATCTGTTCGGTATTAAACGACATTCTCTATTACCCTGAGCATCTGTCTCATTCTTATTTCATACGTGTGCTCTTTTAAAACACGCACCTTTCCAGCCTCTGCAATCTTTTTTCTCAATGCGTCATTTTTGAGGTAATATTTTATCAAATCCACCATCTCCTGCTCAGATTGGAAGGTTACGATCTCTTTACCGGGTTCCAGTACCTCTTCTATCCCATCTACATATTTACACATATAGAAAGCACCGCAGCCTACTGCTGTATACATTCTCGCACTCATAGACTTTCTTATATGAGGCTGAGCGTCAAATGCAAGAAAGATTTTCGAGAGTTTCGCAACCTTCGCGTATTCCTCGCCCCAGACAAATTTGCCTCCATACGACCTTCCAAGTTTTCCAAGGATTAAGGGCATAGTTGATAATTTCCTCGGAATCCTTGGACCCCACCATTTAAGCTGAACGCTGTCATTGATAACCCTGTTTAGACAGTCCCTTCTTGACAAGTAAAAAGGTTTGGAGCCAAGAGACCCGACGAATGTCACGTCGGAAGAAAAGTTTCTTATATCTTCGGAAGTAATCTTTTTTATATGGAAAAATAGAGGTTCAAATGCCTGTGTGAGCCAGAATACTTTAGGGTTGAATTTTTTTAATTCTTCTACCAGACCCTCTGTCATCGTGAAAAAAACATCAGCAGCCTTGATATAGGGAGGTAACCATTCAGGTATTGCAAGGTCCGGATACCATTGTATTATCTTTGTTAAATGACCCAGTTCCTGAAATACTTCTGCGGGAAATTCGTTCTTTGTATAGAGAATGAAATGAGGCCTGAATTCTTTTGTTATATCAAAAACCTTGTTTACCGGATTTGTTGTTGGGGCAGGATCAAATGACATCACCCGATGTCCATTTTTTTCAAATCCTGCTTTCATATACCAGCCATTATTCCATGGCTTACCAAAAGCAGTTATTAAGAGAATTCTATATTGCATCACAGGATTTTCTTTTCTCTTGAGATTTGTTCAAAGAGATTTTCGTAGGCTTTTATTGTGTTTTCAATTGAGAAGACCCGTGTCCTTTTTTTTGCTTTATCGCCAAGTGTCTCTCTTAAGGAAGGGTTGTCAATTAACATTTTCAGAGTTTGTGCAAGTTGATCTGAATCATGTGGAGGTATAACCATTCCTGCATCAAGCATAACTTCCCTGAGAGGGGAAATATCAGAGGCAATTATCGGGAGCCCCGCTACCATTGCCTCTGCAAGGGCTGTAGCGAATCCTTCCCATAATGAGGGAAAGCAAAAGATATCCAGAGCCCTTAAAAAGAATGATACCCTTTCAGGGTGTATCTGACCCATAAATATACAGTTAACTTTATTTTGCTCGGCAAGTTCCTTTAATTCTTTCAGTAAAGGGCCATCTCCTGCAATGGCGAGGCAGATACCACTCAATCTTGAAACGGCATTTATTAAATAACGATGACCTTTTTGGTCAGTAAGCCTGCCAACAGTGCCAATAACGGTACGATCAAGAGGCAATCCTAAAGATACCCTCGCTTCTTCTCTGGAAGGCATTGTATTATATCCTTTTATTTCAATGCCATTATAAATTACTTTTATCTTTTGACGACTGATGCGGTCGAACCTTACCATATCTGAAGCTACAGAATTGGATACAGCAATTAGTATATCGCTGAAAAAACTGAGAATATAATTAAAAGCCCGTCTGTGAAATTTTGGTTTATTTGGTGATTTGTATAGGTTATGAAAAGAAGGTATTATCACGGGAACTCGTGCAAGGATTCCGGCAATTCTTCCATAGAGATTAGAATGATACTGATGAGTTCTGAGGATGTGGATATTTTTTCTTTTCATCAGGTTATAGAGTGATTTGACAGCGCCGAAGTCAAACCCATGCCCTCTCATTTTATTCAAAATCTCCACCTGATAATTTAGCCTTCTTAGTTCATTGGCAATTTTCCCGCCCTCTTTTATGCAGCATACGCTGACATTGAATCGTTTTTTGTCATAACCGTCAACAACTTTTAGAAGCATATTTTCAACACCGCCTATCGGCAGTTTACTCACAACGTGCAGTACATTAATTTTTTTATCCTGCAGGCTTTCAAATTCTCTTCCTTTGCTTTCTGTTACCAGCATATTTATCTCTTTTTATATAAAACGACGTTTTATTGAATGCGTAATTATTTATGACGATTCATAAAGTTTTAAAGAATTTACTATATGCTCCCTTCTCTCAATATATCCTTAAACGTACATATTCGTTTAAACCATTACTGTTATTCATGCATCCATTTGTTATCTCTACCCGACATCCAGATCTTCTCCTGCTGATGACACATGACAATGGGAATGGATCTACTGAACACTCAGAACCTTATTGTAGAGACCCTCTGTTTCATTGAGAATTTTATCAGAAGAAAACTTTTCAAGCACAGTTGCTCGTGCATTGTCGATTAGCTGTTGTCTGAGGTCCTTGTTCTGCATTAGAAAAACGACTTTTTCAGACAGGCTTTCAGGGTTTTGAGACTTGAAAAATAAACCATTTACTCCTTTTCGAATGAATTCCTTGAAAGTTGAAATTTCTGAAACTACCACGGGTTTTTCCATTGCCATCGCTTCAAGAAGGGCAGTGCCAAGGCCTTCCGCTACTGCCGGGAAAACAGCTATGTCAATTGTCATTAAAACCCTCGGAATATCTTCCCTGTGACCTAAAAAAATTACTTTTTCCCTTAAATCTTCTCTTACATATGAAAGATATCGGCTTCTAAACGGCTCGTTCAGTCTTCCGGCGAATAATAAAATGCATGGGAATTTTTCATATATAATGTTAAACGCTTGCAGGAGGTATTTTTGCCCTTTTACAGGAGTGAAACTTGATGTGTTTCCGATTACTGTTGTTTCTCCTGGTATTCTTAACTCTTTTCTGAGGTCTTTTACTCCTGAAATGAATGTCTTGGTGTCGACCAGATCAGGAATTACCGTAATCTTTTTATTATCTAACTTTCTCTTTATAAAGACATCCTTTACAGCATTACGCGGTACAATGATTCTATCAGACATTGCATAGATGAATCTTGTAAGAGGGTTGTTACCGATCGGGGAGAGATTGTGGCGGAATCTTATGAGCCGCTGGTCTGTCAGCCTGGCCGCAATTCCAGCTGCCCAGCTGTCCACAGAACTATGGGTGGAAATAATCCCAACCCCTTCTTTCCTGATAATACGTATCAACTTTGGAACATTTATTAAATATCTGTGTTTGACCATGTTAAGTTCATATAGCTTTATCCCTGCTGCCTTTGCCTTCTTTGCGAGAACACGTCCTCTGTGGCATACAATAATAATCTTATGACCTCTTTTACTGAGACCGACTGCTTCAGTCAGAATCCTGTTTTGCTGCCCTCCCCTCCGGGCCAGGGTTTCTGTATGAAGGATGGTCATTTCTAATTAATTCTTCCTTTTATCTTTAATACACCGGGTTTCAAGTTTATCAGTCATCATTGCATCTCCCTTTTTTTTCAAAACATGACAATAAACACTGGCGGTGCAATCGATCATTCTCTGAAGAGTATAATGTTTAAGCACTTTTTCTCTTCCTTTAATTGCCATTTCATTCGTCTCTTCTCTATGTTTTGCCATCCAGATAATGGCATCGCTAATTGCGGCGTGATTTTTTGGGGGAACAAGTAATCCTGTTACGCCATTATCAATAATTTCAGGAATCCCGCCCACATTGGTTGCGATTATCGGTTTACACATTGCAAGCGCCTGAGGAATAACCTGAGATGTAGCTTCTGAGGCATAAGACGGCAGGATGAAGATGTCCAGTGCTGCTATTATTTCAGGTATATCATCTCTGAAATTTGTCATAATTACATATTTTTCTATTCCAAGATCGCGAATTTTCTGTAGCACACTGTTATATGCCGGACCATTACCTACAATAAGAAACCTTGCTTCAGGAAATATTGAAACTACTTTGGGTACTGCTTCCAGCAGGTAGAGGTGCCCTTTCCAGGATCGTAAAATAGCAACAATTCCTACTAAAGGAAATGCATCCTTGAGCCCGAATTCGTTTAGAATGCTATCACCGCTGCTTTTTCTTATATCAAATCTCTCAGTATCCACACCTGCTGCAATACTTACAATTTTCTCAGGATCAAGGCGGTTTCTTGCCACCAATGCCTCTTTTATACGTGTTCCGCTGGTAATAATAACATCAGCAAGATACCTGTATACAAATGTCGTCTGCCAACCTGTTCCTACCGGTGTAGAGAGGTGACGACTCCGAACAACGGGAATTCCGGATGCACGTCCGGCTATTCCGCCGATCCAGCTGTCTCTGGAACTATGAGTATGAATGATATTGACCTTTTCTGACTTTATGATGCGGAGAAGCCTGGTAATTGCAAGGGGGTCAAAGGCAGATCTCATTCGAACGATAAACACAGGCAGTCCGGCTCTGGCAGCTTGCCGGGCGATTTGGCTTTTTTCCTGACAGGCAACTAAAACCCTGTGTCCGAGTTCGGCAAACCTGAAGGCTTCTTGAATTATCCGCATTTCCTGGCCGCCCCAGCCAAGTGATGCTTCTGTATGTAGTATTGTAAATTTCATTAAACCCAAAAATACGTTTACTATAATGCAAACAATTAAACCTGTCCTTCTAAGATATATGAATATTTTATGTCCGGGGTGTTAACATCGCCGTTATTCAAAAACCTTTGTAACTTTGCCGGGTTTTTACCATTTCTCTGTTGCAACCTTTTTTTTCGTATATCTTCTCCTGTTGATAATTTCAATAAAATATCAGCTTGCCTTATTCGTTTACCTGGACTGTTGTTTATAAAAAAAACTATCTTTTTTCTCTTCTGCAATTTCTTAAAGAACGGCTGAAGCTCATCGATCCCTTTGCAGGGAATCTTCACTCTTCTCTGAAAGAGGTATAAAAACTCAATTTTCATTAGATTATCATCAATAACCGCAATGATTCTTTTATTATATTGACCAAACCCGTTCTTTCGTATAAATTTTCCAAACTGACTTTTACCGGTACCAGCTTTACCTACAACAGAGACTAAAACCCTCTCTTTAATTTTTAAGATTTCCTCTATCTGCTTTTCCAATGTTCCTAAAAAAGTATTATAGTTTATGGTTCTTCTCCCGTTTAGTTGCTAAAAAGGACGTAAAGCCCTGCGCAAAGCGGCGGCCCCAACGCTGCCTGAGCCGAGTGGACAACGTTCCTTTTCGGGATTCGGGGATCTATATATATATAGATTCAAACTGTTTAAACCGTTTAGACCGTTTAAAATGTTACAGTTTAATGAACGGCTTGAGCTTGCTAACTACCACTGGAATCATGGATTCCTTTAAATTACGTGCAATTTGATATGTCATTTTCATCTTTGATATCTGATTGTTAATTTGTTTTTGAGTTGCTCAATTCTTTTACGAAAGAACCAAAATTTTTTTATCATCTGATATTGTTGCCCTCTTTGTTTGGGCCTTTCAACCTGAGAGAAACCTCTTTTAAGACACATTGGTTACGCGAACATTTTCGGGCTAAATCTTTTAATAATGAAATGTTCATTATTGAAGTGTATTTGTTTTTATATGATTTTTTGGTGTATTATAACAAACTTAACTGTAATGATTCTCCTGTTTAGGGGCATCTCAAAAGGGGAAAAGTATGATTAAGGATTTCCTTGGAAAGAGAAAATCAATAGCTGTTGTGGGTCTGGGCTATGTAGGGCTTCCCCTTTCTGTAGAGCTGGAAAGGTTTTTTGCTGTCATTGGTCTGGGATCCATATTGATTCTGACCATC
>CAYFYW010000295.1:0-10042 GCA_964347425.1 uncultured Nitrospirales bacterium | reverse complement strand
TTGTCAAAGAGGGAGTACTGGATACTATCCTCCGGCACCAGGCCGGCCAGAACAATGCCTGTTGAACGGTAGAGGATATCAGGGGTATAGATATGGATAAAAGCCTTTCTTAACGAATCAAAGAGCTCAGCCGGATAAGCAGTGGACCGGCTCAACTTAACCTCAATACCGACATCCCTGAAATCCTGCATCCTGAGAAAGACCATGAGCCTTGTGGCTGCAACTCTGTGACGCCTGGCCTTTATGCAGGCATTCTCCAGGTTTTTTGAGAGCTGGGCAAATACGAATGTCTCTTCACTGGATGGGGGAGTAAATGTCCTTGTTTTGCTTATTGACTGATAATCACTCTTTGATTCGCTTACAACAGGGTAAACACTTCTTCCGTTTAACTCGTGCCATATCTCCTGGTAAGGTTTGGAGAGGTTCTTTTTTATAAACCTTTCATCTTTTCTTGCAAACTCCAGGGCAGTGATTATTCCGAATTTCTTGAGAAATGCCGAGGTATTCGGCCCTATCCCCCAGACCTTTTCTACCGGTAGTGTATCCAGGCAGGTATGTATCTTTCTGCCGGGTATCACCGTAAGCCCCCGGGGTTTTTTATGCCGTGAACCTACCTTGGCCAGAACCTTTGTAAGGCTTACTCCGATGGAGACAGTGATTCCCAGATCCGTCTCTATTGCCTCCTGAATCTTTTGGGCAATCTGCCCGTAGGACATGTGAAAGCTCCTCCTCAGGCCGGTCAGGTCAACAAATGCCTCGTCTATGGAATACTCCTCCACGTCCGGTGAGAAGCGCTTTAGTATTTCAAACATTCGAACAGAGAAAAGGCTATACGTTTCGTAATCAGAAGGCAGGATTATAACATCAGGGCAAACCCTCTTTACCTCAAAGAGTCTCATCCCTCTTTTAACTCCCCTGGCTTTTGCTTCGTAGCTGGCAGCAGCAACAATTCCACGTTCCTTACCTGTTATAACAGGCTTGCCTTTGAGTTCCGGTCGGACCGCCTGCTCACAGGATGCAAAAAAGGCGTCGGCATCCATATGGAGGATGGCCCTGGGCCAGGAATGTATGGTGAGCGGTTGGTTTTTCATGAGGTCTTATATCCCAAGCAAGGGTTCCGGGATTCAAAATACCGTGACTCGTCACGCGTAACGCGTTACCTGTTACGATTTTACTCGAACCATTGCCCCTTGACCCCCAGAATCCTTCCTAGTTGTATTTCCTTACCACCGCAGTTACCACACCTGCAACTTTAAGCTCACGTTTAGGTTTCAGGGGTTTATAATTAGGGTTTGCAGGGACGAGGGTCACACTCTCGCCCCTTTTTCTCAGGTACTTCATTGTCCACTCCCCGTCCACCTCTGCAATGATAATATCCCCGCTCTTTGGAACCTGTCTTTTGTCTACTATTACCATGTCTCCCGGGAGTATACCGGCCCCGGACATGGAGTCACCGGATACCTTCAGCAGAAAGGTTGCCTCACGGCGCTGTATGAGGAGGTCGTCAAGGGAGAGAGTATCTGCCAGCTCTTCCTCGGCCGGACTCGGGAATCCGGCCTCCACGGTACCGAGAATCCTTACGGGAAATTTTATGGACCCCGGTATGAGCCTGCCCCGCCGGTCTCTTTCAAGCACCTTTAACTTCTCAAGTTTTTTAATGAGCTTGGAAACGGCATTCTTTGACCTGAGCCCCGCTATCTGCCCCGCTTCAGAGAAGCTCGGCATCCTGCCCGCCTGGTGGTAGAAACGCGATATCGCCCTGATCCTGGATCGTAACCTGTCTTCTCTCAGATCTCTCGTCATATTCTTATTATAGGTGAACGTATGTTCACCTGTCAAGGGATAAATTACTGCCTGTTTGATCAGAGTAGAGGTGCATGCATACCTGTCCAAAATAAAGTATTTATGGAGGCTGAACACCTCATAAACACAATGAATCGATCAGAGATTCGCCGGGGCGAACAGGTTTTTTGAATGTCAGACCTCTTTTTGATAAAAGAGGTAACAGGGAATAATTGTATTATCGAAAAACCGATAAATAAACGCTGCTTATATATAAGCGGTGTCGTCATTGTGTTTCTCAGGCATCTCTACGAGTCATCGACCAGCCTCCCTGTTTATGATTGTTTTGGACAGAGGAACTCCTGTAGTGAGGTGCATGAATTAATACACAATTTTAGTATAAGATAAATACTGGGACCTGAATTGGTTGATTGATTACAGAAGTGGAAAAATAACCGAAACTTTATCCGATAAAAATGCCGGGGGTCTGTCTAATAAAAGGAAAGGACAGAAGGGAAAATATTAAAAAATCCCTTGGGCTGATTTCCGACGACATCAGAAAAAACTTAAAATCAAGACAGGTTATAATCAAGCCAAACTTTGTCTCTACATCGACTCCCCTTGCAGCAAGCCATGTAGATCAGATAAGGGGCATCCTGGATTACCTGAGAGAGTTTTATACAGATAAAGTACTCGTCGCAGAAGCTGCATGCGGCGATACAATGGAGGCATATAGGAACTTTGGATACCGCCATCTTCTTGATGAATATAATGTTGAACTAATAGATCTGAATAAAGGCCCTTTTGAAAAAATACAGATACTGGACAGGGAAAACAGAACCATTCATATAATGGTCTCGAGTCTTTTACTCGCCAGGAGCAATTATCTAATCTCTGCAGCAAAGTTAAAAACCCATGATACTGTTGTTGTTACTCTTTCCATAAAAAATATTGCAATGGGAAGTATATTTGTAAGGGATAAGGTTCTGGCCCATCAGGGGATAAAACAGACAAATTTAAATATTGTAAAGATTGCAGAGCATGTATGGCCTGACCTGGCAGTAATTGACGGGCTTGTTGGCATGGAAGGGGATGGCCCAATATCCGGCCATCCGATCGGTGTCGGAATTGCCATAGCCAGTTCCGACCCTCTTGCGGCAGACAGGGTAGCATGCGAGGTGATGGGTGTTGATTTTAATAAGGTTGGATATTTGCATTACTGCTCTGAAAAGGGCCTGGGTGAAACAGATCTAAAGCTGATGGACATATCGGGTCATCCCCTCAGAGAATGCATCGTACCGTTCAGATTACATACTACAGTGAAAGAGCAATACAGATGGCAGGATTAAAAATTCACATCGAATATACATATGGGGGCTGTAAACTCGCAGTATGGGGACCGACAGGTGTTTGATCCGATAAAACTCGCAGAAATAACTAAAAAGGATGTTTGCAAAGGTAATTTAAGAAAATACTACCGATTCAGACCATCAAGGTTTTACGGCGGGATATCCACAGCTGACTGCACTGGATGTTGTCTGAGATGCATATTCTGCTGGGCATGGAATGTTGTCTCAAACCCGGGAGTTCACGGTGAATTCTATAATCCTGAAGATGTGGCAAATAAGTTACTCGGAATTGCAGAGAGAAAACACATCAGACTGATCCGCATCAGCGGCAATGAGCCAACCATATGCTGGGAACATCTCATTAAGGTTCTTGATTCGATAAACGGAAAATACCTTTTTATACTCGAAACAAATGGTATACTCATAGGCAAACACGAGGAATTTGCAAGAGATCTGTCGAGATTTAAAAATCTTCATATAAGGGTGAGTCTAAAGGGTACCTGTGAAGATGAATTCTCAAAACTGACAGGGGCATTACCTGAAGGTTTCGGGCTTCAATTAAAGGCCTTAGAAAATCTTATCCGTTACAGGGTAACATCTCATCCCGCGTGTATGATAAGTTTCAGTCCGCCTGAAAATATAGAGGCGTTAAGAAAAAGGCTAAAAGTCATACACCACAACTTCGAAGATTTCGAGACAGAAGAGCTTATCCTGTATCCCCATGTAGAAAAACGGCTCAGAAAACTCAATATCCCCTATTTTACAGCTTTCAGACCGGACAATATTCCTTCGGAACAGATATAAAAAATTGCTCCGGTAAGACCGGTTATACCAAACCCGGGGTGTGCTTACTTCAGAGATTTGCGCTTCCGGGTCAGAGAGGTTTAAACAACTCTTTGCTCTTTTTATCTTTCGAAAGATATTCCATTAACTTATAAATCCCTTTTGATCTTGTGTAAATAACATTGAGAATATTTTCGAGTCTTTCAAATCTATCAGTAAGCGAATTGTCTATGAAAGCTTCTTCCGCCTCCTCTAAAGCCTTAATAACTTCAATTCCTCCCTGTTTTTGCTCTAATTCGTCTCTCCATATATCTTTTGCCAATAGAAGTACCCCCAATAAGACTTTCCTGATTTTCGTGGCCTTATTTTCAAGTTTTATAAATCTATCGTCATTTATCATGTCTGAAAAATAGTCCATGTTTAACCCCCTTGTTCCCGATACTCTCTTATATCTCTAACTTGCCCCATACTTCCCTCTCAATGAAACGTACAGCACCTTACAGATAACCTTTCTCCTGATACCTTTTGAATTTTTTTCAAGTAAAACAAGACTCTGGTCCCCGTGTTCAAACACAGGTGCAATTAGCCTCCCCCCGATTTTTAGCTGTTCTATCAAAGGAGGAGGAATCTTGATGCATGCCGCAGTGATGCAGATTCTGTCATAGGGGGACCTCTCCGGATACCCATTCCCCCCGTCCGTTTTCACGAGGACAATATCATCATATTCTGCTCTTTCGAGATTTTTCCTCGCAAATTCAAATGTAAATGGGTCGATTTCAACGGACACTACCAGACCATCGGGGCCAACTGTTTCCCTTGCCAGCGCCGACCCATAGCCTGATCCAAGACCGATTTCGAGAAACCTATGGCCTTCATCCAGACCCAGAGGTTCATAAAAAAGAGGGTAACTGTGCGGACATGATATGGTGGCGTTTTCGCCGGGAAGCGGCAGTGGAACCTCAAGATATGCATAGTCCCTGTAATTGGCAGGTATGAAATTTTCCCTTGAAACCTTAAGCATTGCATCAATTATTCGTTTTGATCTGAGATATCCACGTCTTATAAGCCACTTTACCTTTTCTTCTTTTTCTTTCCTGAATTGTTCTCTGCTTTTAACAGGTTCTTTTGGTGGTGGTATTATCCAGCCTTCCATTCGTTTACATTAACCGCCTTCGGTGAGATTTTTTAGACACGAAATTCTAATCTATCAATCAGCAAACCTGCCAAATACCGCTACACCACACTCAGGACACCTTTCGTCTTTGATATTGAACCTCGTTACTGCAAACCCATATCTTTCTATTAGTAGCTTCTTGCAGTTGAAACAACATGTATTCTCTCCACGATGTCCGGGAACATTACCCAAATAAACATAGCGGAGACCTGCGTCAAATCCGATCTGGCGAATGTGCTCCAACTTCGATACGGACGTAACCGGTATATGTGATAAATCCAGACGCGGATAGAACCTCGTAACGTGCCACGGCGTATCTGCGCCTAACTCACTCTTTATCCACTTTGCCATTTCCTGAAGTTCACCTTCTTTATCGTTTATGGTTGGCGTGACGTTTGTCACACATTCGACATGCATATTATATTTCTTCTTTGCAAGCCTTGTTGATTCCAGTACACCTGAAAGTGCCTTGACAGAAGATATCTTTTTATACGTTTCTTCACTGAAACCTTTTATATCCACTCTGAATGCATCCAGATACGGATTCAGAACCTCAAGTCCTTCCGGAGTGATAAAGCCGTTCGTCACATAAGCCGTGTAAAGCCCCTTCTCTTTTGCAAGCCTTGCACCCTCAACAGTATACTCAAGCCAGATCGTGGGTTCATTAAATGTCCATGATATACCCTGGCATCTGTAGCGAAAGGTTAAGTCTATCGACTCTTCGGGCGTAATATCCTCGGTGCCGGCGCCCGATTCTTTAATTATTGCATGTGAAATTTGCCAGTTCTGACAGCCGGGGCACCGAAAGTTACAACCCAGCGTCCCCATAGAAAAGCAAAGACTCCCGGGATAAAAATGGAACAAGGGTTTCTTCTCGATCGGATTGGCATGAAGCGAGGAAACCCTGTTATAGATCAACGTGTAAAGTCTGCCATCTTTATTCAGCCTTGTCTTGCAGTACCCGCGCCTTCCAGAGGCAATCGTACAGCGGTGTCTGCACACGTTGCATCTTACATTTTTTTCTTTCAATGTATCATACAGTATCGCTGCTTTCATTCTGCTTTCTTCGCCCAACCCTTACGGTTCGGCTGGGTCTTTCGGCCGAACAGTCCCTTTATTTTTGAAGTTTTGCAATCCCTATAACCAGAGTCGAAAATTTTGCATCTCTGCTTATTGGTGAGCGAATAAAACATTTTTTATCCCTCATGTTTATCTTCTCGACTTTACCCAGTGCGATATCCCTGTTTCTTTCGTCTCTAAAAGAGACGATCCTGTCCTTTAATTCCACGGTGCTGAATCTGACGGACTCACGTGTAAATCTTATCCCAACATCATCAAATGAGATCTCAAGCGTATGCGCACCAGTAAAATAAGATTTAAATCTCTCAAGCCGGTACCGGGTTCTTTTTGCGATACGCTTTGAGTCAACCTGAGCAGGAACAGGGAGCCTGTAAATCGATCGATATTTTTGGAACTTAAAACCATCAAGAATACGCCCCAGCTCCCGGGATTGCTCCAGAGCGAGAATCATATCAGGGCAAAGAAGTTCTATCTTGAACTGTTTTAATGCCTGCCCCACAGGTCCTGTTATCAGGCCCGTTGTATCCACAACAACCTTCTGACAGGATGAAATTGCCTTGTCCGTAATCAGCCGTGCGCCAACTATTGCAGGCAGCAGGCTGCCGGGTGGCGAGAGCGAACCGGTAAAATAAAAATCCTCGACCGGAATACGTGACCAGCCCTTAAATTCCCCTTTTATTTTCCCCCATGCTATTGTCGTTGGCAGACCTATGTGCGACTGACCCATATCCAAATCAACAATGCCAACTTTTGTCTCCTTTGCAAGAAGATCAGCGATACACTCAATCAAGGTTGTTTTCCCGGTATCAGATCCCCCGATGACCATGATCAGTTTATTTCGGTGATCACGCATCTTTTTAACAATATGAGCTTCCTTTATGAAATCCTCTAATCTTCCAACCATTCTGCTAAAATACCATTCAGGCTACTTTATTATTTCTTCTGAAAATAGGTCTTTTCCCGCCTGCCTCCCCGGGAGCGAGTCGTACCACCCCACCTTGACGGAGGGGGAAAGGTTTAGCGTTTACAGACGCTTTTCACGGGACAAGTATCATGCCTTGATTTCCTGCAGTAATCCTTACCTAACCTTAAAAGCGCTGCCTCAAAATCACGGAAATCCTTTCCTCGAACCTTCTGTTCTGACCAGCTTTTTTTCAGAACTTCCAAGACATTTTTACCTGGTTTGATGAAACCTAAATGTTTAGCTGCCAGCTTCACCAACTCGGAAGGCTCTGGATTTGCCCTTGACCATACGGTGCGAAGTTCACGCAGGAATATATTTACCGTTATGTCACCTATACCCTTTCCCAAATCTTTTAAACGATTCTCAATGTCCTCTTCGCCCCTGGCTGCCTGGTGCAGTTTATTTAAATCTCCATGGTAGTCTCTTTTTAAATCCTCCATTATCTCAAGTAACTTTGTCGCTGTGGAAAAGTCATATCTGACATAGCCGCCGTCGTCTAATATCTTAACGAGCCCATCCCAGCCAGTCTTCAATATTGTTTGCGGTGAGGTAACCCTTCTTCTCTCAAATTCTTTATAAGTCCTTATGGCGATATCCGTTGATATTCTGGCTCCAAATAATTTGGAAGCCAGGAACCACCTGAAAATCTGTTTTGAATCTGCGCCGGATAATTCTATCCCCAGCTGACTGGAATACTTACCCCCTAAAGCATCGATAAGTTTATTTGTAATTCTGCCTTTCATCGAAGAAACTCCGTTCGACTACAACAGGTTCACAACGACTTACTATAGCAAACGCCTTTCACTTCTGACACCTCGCACAGTAATAAGAATACCTGCCCTGTATCCTTACCCTGTCGAGTTTTCCCCTGCAGTTCACGCAGTAACCGATATCTCGTCCATGGACAAACCAGTTGCGCATTTCAGACAGGTCGGCATCATGCTCACAGGCCTTTTTCAGGACATATCGTATCTTATTATAAAGCTTTTCAACCTGGCTTTCCGCCAAATCACAGGCCTTTCTAAAAGGTATGATTCTGCTTTGAAAGAGTATCTCATCACCGTAGATATTCCCGATACCGGCAATAAAACCCTGGTTCATAAGGAGTGACTTTATCATGCCGGTCCTTTTTTGTAAAAGGGCATTAAATGACTGAAGAGTGAAGTCTCTGGAAAGCGGCTCGGGCCCCATCTGTTGCAGGCCGGGAATCCCGCGAAAATCCATATTTTGAATAACGTAGAGGACGCCAAGCCTTCTCTGGTCAACAAAACGCAACTCTCTATCACCACCCAGGCGGATAATAAGCCTCGTGTGTGCATCTATCCCGGATGTTGGCTTTGTAAGTAAAAGAGCACCGGTCATCCGAAGGTGTACTATCAACATATGACCGCTACTTAATAAAAAAAGGATATATTTCCCCCGGCGGGTTATCCCGTCTATTCTTTTACCCGGTATCGGTTTTAACTCTGATTCGGCTGTCAACTTTTCATCCAGAATGGTTATATCTCTGATATATCTACCTGCCGTGCCTCTCTTTATACTGTTTATGACAGCCTCTACATCTGGAAGCTCTGGCATTTTTTATCCCTTCAAATCAGTGACTCAACGTCCCACCTCTTGAGGGTTGCGATCCCGGGTGGCTGGTAATAGCTTTATAGAGTATTTCTTATTACTATTTATACCTGGACAAAATAAAATATCTATGGAGGCTGAACCCCTCATAAACACAATGAATCGATCAGAGATTCGCCGGAGCGAACAGGTTTTTTGAATGTCAAACCTCATCCAGCCTCCCTCTTTATGATTGTTTTGGACAGCAGTGATTACTATCATACAATTAATAAACAACGAAATTTCAATGTTTAATTAAGTAAAATAAGGTTATAATGTCTCCATCTCCCGAAATAAAAAACCTTCTGGAAAAAATCACCAACGACTTCAAGGAAGAAATCGCCCACTACCGCTATCTCGAACCCGTATCTTCGAAATATGCAGAGCCGGAAAACCCGATACATGAAAATCTCAGAAACATCCTTGAAGAAAAAGGTATTAAAAAGTTTTTTATTCATCAGGCAGAAGGCATAGACCTTATCCGAAAAGGTCACAATGTGGTCGTCATGACCCCGACCGCAAGCGGCAAAAGCCTGATATACAATATCCCTGTTCTTGAGGCTATTGTTGAGGATTCATCCACAAAGGCGCTATATCTTTTCCCGTTAAAGGGACTTGAGCAGGATCAGATAAAAACGCTGAGGGAACTTGCAGCAGGCCTTGATATCCCGCATCCTGCCGAGGTCTACGACGGTGATACCACAGCTTACAGGAGAAAAAAAATCCGTGAGGCATTTCCCAACATAATATTCTCTAACCCTGATATGCTCCATCTTGCCATCAATGCATTTCATACAAAGTGGTCGGAATTTTTTAAAAATCTCAGATTTGTTGTGATTGACGAGATACATACCTACAGGGGCGTTTTTGGCTCGCATGTTGCACAGGTCCTGAGACGGTTGAGAAGGATTTGCAAATATTACGGCTCAAACCTTCAGTTCATTGCCTGTTCAGCAACAATAGCAAACCCGGGCGAGCTTGCAAAATCCCTTACTGGTGTTGAGTTTAAAGTGATTGACAGAAACGGGGCACCGAGTGGAGGTAAACACATTGTTTTCTTAAATCCGGCCGGAAGCACGTACACTGCAGCCACACGGACCCTAAAGCTGTGCCTTGATTCAGGATTGAAAACTATTGCATTTACAAAAGCAAGGAAGACAACAGAGTTGATCTACAGCTGGCTTGTTGAAGCGTCCCGTAAATACAGGGACATTACAAGTTCTTACAGGGCGGGTTTTTTGCCTGCTGAAAGAAGGGTGATTGAGCAAAAACTCTTTTCGGGCGAGCTTCAGGGTGTGG
>CAYFYW010000294.1:0-1531 GCA_964347425.1 uncultured Nitrospirales bacterium | reverse complement strand
CTCGGCCCTGAGGAAAGAAGGCATAGAAATAAACTATGTTCCGAGAATCCATACGTCACAGGACGTTATTGAGGGACTCGATGCAAGTGCGGGGTCGAGTTTTTTACTTGTGAGGGTAGAGGACGCATCCCGTTCTCTCCCGGAAAGACTCAGGGGTCTTGGCGCTAAAGTAGAAGAGGTGGATGGCTACAGGATGATTATTGATGCGGAAGAGGATGCAGCCGGAAGAGTCTTCGGCAAGAAGCTCGATGCTGTTGCACTGACAAATCCCACTGCTGTCAGGTTCCTGACTAAGGGGGTGGAACGACTTGGTCTAAACCTGCAGGAATTGCTCAAGGGGGTGACGGTAGCTGCTGTTGGCCCTGCGACCGCGGAGGCTGCAAGAAAATGCGGATTGCCCCCGGGGATTGTATCAAAAGGCCACATTGCGAATTTGAGAAATAGCTTGATAGAATTCTTTGGGACGGTTAAAGGCCGTGATATGGCATCACTATGAATTTATTCACACGCGTTGTAAATCACTGTGAAATTGAATCACTCAATTTAGATTACATTATACATAAACTTTACCGAACAGAGAAGACATACCGTAAAAACGTATTGAATGCGTTATGAGGCATTCAGCCTCAAAATTCAGGGTTGTTTTGGACAGCAGTAGGTGCAAATAAAATAAAGATGGAGGAGCATCATGATAAAAAGAGAGATGGAAAAAGCCATAAACGGCCAGATTAACGCAGAGTTATACTCTTCGTATCTTTACTTGTCAATGGCGGCGTACTTTGAGTCAGTGAACCTGAAGGGTTTTTCAAGCTGGATGAGGGTCCAGGCAATGGAAGAACAGACCCATGCAAAGAGATTTTATGATTTTTTGACTGCGAGGGGAGGCAGGGTAATTTTTTCCGGGATCAAGGCCCCGCCCGCTGAATGGGAAACACCCCTTGCCGCCTTTGAAACCGTTCTCGAACATGAGAGGCTTGTGACCGGTCTGATAAATAAACTGGTGGACCTTTCACTGAAACTTAAGGATCACGCTACAAACAGTTTTCTTCAGTGGTTTGTCAATGAACAGGTAGAAGAGGAGTCCTCGGCAGATGGGGTGATCCAGAGCCTGAAGCTCAATGAAAACAACCCGGCGGGATTGTTCATGATTGACAAAGAACTTGCCCAGAGAACATTTGTTGCCCCTGTGGATGTAACGTTGTAATCAATAACGGTGCGGAAGCACGGAACTTTCCCGCTTTGCTGTAGGAATAATCAGGGTTAGGCAAGTTTGTGCTTAATTTACCATTCAATAATTAAAATAATAACTATCTCTATTGCTATAAGGAGCAGTATGCCGATTTCAAGGATGTGGCCTCTTTTTGTAGATATTTCATCATAAATCATCTTGTATGTATTTGTCGCGACCTGAAGCTTTTCTTTAATGCTCAGCTCCCAGTCCCTGCTTCTGAATAACGCCATCGCCGTTCTGTATATCCTCGCATAATAGACATCTTCCGTGACCTTCAGAGCATTGTCGACTTTTTCCGTG
>CAYFYW010000293.1:0-2016 GCA_964347425.1 uncultured Nitrospirales bacterium | reverse complement strand
AACCTTCCGAGCTTCCGCGCTGTATTTATTTTACATTATTTATAAAGGGATTTAAAAAGATACAACCCATGCTTACTCGTAATGAGTCCACATGCGGATCACTTTTACAGTCTTGATCTCCTTTAAAACCTGGTACACCAGACGATGCTGAATATTAATCCTGCGGGAATAAGCTCCGGACAGGTCGCCTGCAAGTTTTTCAAACGGAGGCGGTTGCTTAAACGGATTAGTCTTAATAATTTTCCAGATTTCTTCTGCTTTTGGGCGAAGTCCGGCTGCTTTTAGCTTCCTGGCATCTTTCTGTGCTTGTCTTGTAAAGACAATATGCCAGCTCACCACTTAAGATCTTTACTGCATTTTTCTACAGGGGTTTCCAGTCCTTTGCGAATCGACTCCCTCATACCGGGGATTGAAAGCAGATAGAGCGTCTCCTGAATTGCACGCCAGTCATCCTCAGAAACAAGTACAGCGTTGTTTCTTTTTCCTGTTATCTGGATTGGTTCATGCGATGAAGCTGCTTCATCCAGTAGTTTGTACAGCTTTGCCCTTGCTTCACTTGCCGATAATGTAGTCATATTTATCACCTCTGCATTTAACGTACCATATTACGTACGTTATGTCAAGTAAATCAAATTGGTGATTACTCCTTACCGGGCAAAGTAAAAAGCAGTTCTGATCAGCAGGAATGGTTTTTAAGATAACAAATTATATAAGATTATGTATCTGAAGAAGGCGTTGCTGTTAAATGCTATGATCCTGCTTCTTATTTCGACGAAGGCGGACCCGTCAAAGGCAAAGAAGAATACTCTTTTGAATGGAACGGTGCAAATTGGTTCTTCTCAAGTGAAGAGCATTTTGAGTCTTTCAGGAAGAATACAGAAGGTCTGCGGATGAGATGGCGGAAAATATTGCAGATGCACACAAGGCAACTTTTAATATCCCTTCCCACAGGTCTCTTCGGTCTCTTACCGGCTCATTGTCGCCGGCAATTCAAGGATGCGTTCTCCCGCCTTAACTTTGCTTATATGTATTCAGTTTACTCCTTGACCGGTAACGGATTGGGATAATATAAAGGAATCTGCATATGATGCATATCATATGTTTATGTTACAAACGGTCATAGCATAAAAATACAAAGGATATCGGGCCGGTTATTGTTACCGGCTTAAAAGACAGGCCAACGCGGGTCTGAGAAAGGAGTCTACCAAAATGAGTGCAAAGCATATGGATATAAAGGAGTATTGTGATTGCCTGTACACGGAACTGTCCGGTATGAAGGATAGCCTTAATGCCTTCGTGACTCAGATAGGTCTCATGGAAGGGAAAGAAAAAGGTGCGCTTGACTCACATGTCAGACATTTGAATGAACTGATCCAGGCCATTGACTGGAAGATGGAGATATTCTCCAGGGAGTGTCCGGTTGACTGGAGCAAGTTCGGTAAAGAGAGTGAAAACGTCACATCCGTACCCGTTACCGAATCGCTGAAAGAGAGCGACTATCCTTCAGGCGGATTTGCCGGCGGATAAGAAGCCGGGATCGCGATAATAAATCTCCTGCGGCATTATGTCTCTGCTGTGGGAGATTTATTTCCATATGAGTCAAATATAAGGGAAATCGACATTCAAACAGTATCTCCCGCCGTTCAAAAACCCCAATTTATTTTTTTGCAGCAGGGCCCATGCTGTCAGCCTGTTTTACTCTCTATTATCTGAAGGACAACGACACGCTGCTGGTTATAGGGAAAACATCAATGCTCCCCCCATGAACCTGTACGGCTAAGCCGTAACATCTGTATTGATTACAATTTCCTGTCTCTGCTATCCTAATATATATTATGAACACTAACCTATGATTGTATGCCTTCATGACAGAACCATTCCTCACGGTCGTTTGCATGAATCAAAATGAGCCAAAATGCTTATAGAAAAATAATATCACAATGGGATAAGGTAAAAACCTGCATAGAAGCTGTTGATATTGCTTTTGCCTGTTTGCGGATCATAATCCTCTTCGGC
>CAYFYW010000292.1:0-7136 GCA_964347425.1 uncultured Nitrospirales bacterium | reverse complement strand
AGCTCTTTCGTAAATCCCGCCCTCGCTATGAGGAAATCCAGGAGCAACAACCCGTGCAATTCTTGCCATGTCCAGATACTACATGTGGATATTCACAGTGTCAATAGTTAACGGGCTGTTGCCCAAATTATAAAACTCAACAACTGTCATTCTGAACTTGTTTCAGAATCTAATGAAAACAGTAAGTTATAAGACCCTGAAACGAGTTCAGGGTGACAATACAGCGTTTGGGCAACAGGCCGTTAAGTATGGTGTTGCCGGAATTCCCAGAGAGACTGGATCCCCCGGTCATTCATCCTTCGCAGTGCTACGGAGAACGGGAGTCGGACAATGACATTATGGTTGTCCAATCTCCCGGTCAAGCCCTGAACCGTATGGTCCAGGGCAAGCCGGAGGATGACAAAAGTAATGGTATCACTCGTCCGTGAGACCCATAAAAAAATTGGGCCTGTTGACTCAAAAATGTATTATATATATAATAATAAGTTGCGTGCCTGGTTATATTTCTAATAACGAACAATTGAAAGGGTTTAAAATGTATTTAAAAAAATTACTACTGAAAAGAGCAATGTTTCTCGTTGCATTAATATTTTTATTCAATTCTGCATGTTTCAATATATCCGGATTCAATCCTCAGGTATATGCCGAAACACAGATTTCCCGGGAGTCAGTTGACTTCATGACAAAAACCGGTCAGGCCATGGCTGAAGTGGCAGAGGCTGTCAGTCCGGCAATAGTCAATATTTCAACCACAAGAACCGAAAAAATATCAGAAAGTCCTTTTAGCCCCTTCTTTGATGATCCTTTTTTCAGAAAATTCTTTGGAGACAGATACAGACACCCGGAAACACCAAAAGAGCGCAAAATAGCGAGTCTCGGCTCGGGGGTTATTGTATCCTCTAACGGGTACATACTGACGAATAACCACGTGATTAAAGATGCTGATAAGATAAACGTTTTACTCTCGGATAAGAGAGAATTTCAAGGCGAAATTATTGGCACTGACCCTAAAACAGACATATCGGTAATAAAGATTGATGCCAGGAACTTACCAAAGATTCGGTGGGGCAATTCCGACAAACTGAGAGTTGGTGAAATAGTCCTGGCGATTGGAAACCCCTACAGGCTAAATCAGACAGTAACGATGGGAATTGTCAGTGCAGTAGGAAGAGCAAATGTCGGCATCGCAGATTACGAAGACTTCATTCAGACAGATGCAGCAATTAACCCCGGTAATTCCGGTGGTGCTCTGGTCAATGCCAGAGCTGAGCTTGTTGGTATCAATACCGCTATTTTCAGCACAACTGGCGGGTATCAGGGAATAGGATTTGCGATTCCAAGCAATATGGCAAAAATCGTCATGGACAGCCTGATCACCAAAGGAAAAGTTGTAAGGGGCTGGCTTGGTGTATCAATACAGCCAATTACTCCTGAACTTGCAAAACAGTTTAACCTGGAAGAAGAGTATGGCGCCCTTGTAGGTGACGTCATTGAAGACAGCCCGGCTGAAGAAGCGGGAATCATGAGGGGCGATGTAATCATAGAATACAATGGAAAGAAAGTATATGAGCCGTATACTCTGAGAAATACTGTAGCGGGTACCCCGCCTGGTAAGACGGCGGAGCTAAAAATAATAAGAGATGGGACGATTAAAACAATTGAGGTTAAAATAGGTGAGCTTCCCTCTGAGGAGATGCCTGCATCTCTTAAAGAATATGAAAACGTATTAAATGGAGTACGTGTGCAGGATTTAACACCGGATCTCTACCAGCAATTGAATATCCCGGAAAAGATAAAAGGGGTAATCGTTGCTCATGTCAAGGGCGGAAGTCCTGCAGAGGGAAAAATCATGCGCAGTGATATTATTCAGGAAATAAACAGAAAGGCCGCAACAAATCTTCAAGATTACGAGGAAATAGTGTCAAAGATAAAGCCTGACGACGCGGTGCTGCTCCTGGTGTTCCGTAAGGGTGCTTCCGTCTTCATTACTATTTCTCCCGAATAACAGAAGTAGAAAGTAGAGAGCAACGAGTAGCAAAAAAACTATAAAAACAAAGATTTGCAATCAAAAATCTTGCTACTCTCTACTTGCTACCCGCTACTTCTTTATAGACATCTACAAGAGGGATATCAAATTTTTTTGCAATTTTTTTGCAGTCATCGTATTCAGGGGTTACCCTCACTATATCGTCACCAAGACTTGAAATCTTCACCCTTACCCGTCCAACCTGTGTATTAACTGATTTACTCCTTCTATGCAGCGTCTTTCTTTGAGCCTCATAAAACCTGAGCCCAATGCTTGTTGTTTCTCTTAGTATAATGTTTATCAGGTCTTCCTTTTTTTTATCATTACAGAGAACTGTAAGCTTTATCCCGGGTCTGCCTTTTTTCATAATAATCTGCGTCAAAAATACATCCAGGGCGCCGGCCTTAAAGAGTTTTTCCATAACATATTCGTAAATCTGGGGGTTCATGTCATCAATGTTAGTCTCAATAACAGTAATACTATCAGCCGCTCCCTGCCCTGTACCGAATGGTGCAGGGTGTCCTATGAAAATCCTCAGGACATTCGGCATTTTTTTAAAATTCTTACTGCCGGCTCCTATGCCAATCCTGGATATCTGCATTTTCGGCATTGCACCAAAATCATCAGCAAGAGAAGATATAAGCGCTGCGCCTGTGGGTGTAGTGAGCTCAAAACTCACCCCTGACGAATAAACCGGAACATTCCTGATTAATCTCGCAGTCGCAGGCGCTGGCACGGGTATAATCCCATGTTCAGTGCCCACGGTACCGCTACCAAGATTTAATGGAGAGGAATAAAATTCCCTGACTCCCAGCATATCAAGACCAATTAACGTGCCGAGGATATCAATAATACAGTCAAGAGCGCCGAGCTCATGCAGATGGACTTTATCAAATTTCTTCCCGTGCACTTTTGCCTCTTCCTGAAACAGTTTTCTGAAAATTAATAATCCCTTCTGCTTTATACCTTCTGACAAAGAAGACTTTTTTATTGTCCTTTCAACGTCTTTCCATTTTTTAACTTCTGCCTTATGCTTGCCCCGTGGCGAAGTCTTTCGGGGCCTTCTACCTTCTGTCTTTTGTATAACATCAACCTTCGTCGCTGTAAGTCCTGCCCGTTTAACTTTTTTAATGCCTAATTTATATCCTTTGACATTTAGACGGGACAGCTCTTTTTGAAGTTTATGGGGTAACACTCCTGCATCAATCAATGCGCCTAAAACCATGTCACCGCTTATTCCGGAAAAACAGTCAAAATATGCAATCATAATATTAGTTGTCAGTTGTCAGTTGTTAGTTGTCAGTTGTTAGTTGTTAGTAAATCTTTCTATACCAAATAACTACTGTCCAAAACAATCAAAAACAAGGAGGCTGGATGAGGTCTGACATTCAAAAAAACAGTTTGCCCCGGCGAATCTCTGATCGATTCATTGTGTTTATGAGGTGTTCAGCCTCCATAAATACTTTATTTTGGACAAGTATGATACCAAATAACTCTTAACTTTTAACTTTTAACTTTTAAAGTATTTATCTTATGTGCAAGTACCCCTGCACCAAAACCATTGTCAATGTTCATTACCGCAATTCCAGGAACGCAGGAGTTAAGCATAGCGAAGAGCGCTGTAAGACCGCCAAGGCTTGTCCCGTAGCCAACGGATGTCGGAACAGCAATTATGGGCCTGTCTGTTAAACCACCTATTACCGACGGAAGTGCGCCTTCCATCCCGGCAACCACAATCATTACCCTGGCATTTAAAAACAGCTTTTTAGCATCCATTACTCTGTGCAAGCCTGCAACCCCAACATCAGATATCATTTCCGCCCTGCTGCCTAAAAAATGCAAGGTTGCCAATGCCTCCTCTGCTACGGGTATATCAGATGTCCCTGCACAAAATACTACCACCATGCCGGTCTTTTTTCGGGCCTCTGCAGCAGTAATGATACCTGACCGCTCGTAAAATTTTGCTTTCTTGTTATACCTCCTGCAAAGCGGACTAATGGCCATGTAAGCGTCCTTGGTTGCCTTTGTTATTAAAAGCTTACTATTTCTTTTCAACATGGAATCAGCAATCGCCATAATATCTTCGAGTTTTTTATCTTTCGCAAATATTACTTCGGGAACTCCCTGCCTGAGTGTCCTGTGGTGATCAATCCTTGCAAAGCCTATGTCTTCGTACGGAAGGTGTTTTAACACGTCCAGGGCACTATCAATTGTTATGGTGCCATTTTTTACAGATCTCAGAATCTTTTCTATTTTAGAGTTATCCATAAAAAAATCGTAGATTTTTTAAAAGTAGCGAGTAGTCAGTAGAGAGCAGCGAGAAAAACTGCTCCTGGCAAATCTTCTTCTATGAAACTTTTGAATAATTTTACTGTTTTTTGATAAACATCAAAATCTTCAATATTTTTTATCGATTTTCTGTTCACTCTTTCTACTCTCTACTTTTTACTTTATTCTTTAGAATTCTCGTTTTAACGTCCTTCCCATCAGTTCTTTTACCGCTACTGACGGGTCTTTGTCCTGATTTATGACTTTATAAATCTGTTCAACAATCGGCATCTCAACATTATGTCTCTCAGAAAGTTCATACGCTGCCTCTGACGTAGCAATTCCTTCTGCCACCATCGTCATATTTTGCAGAATATCTTTCAACTTTTGACCACGGCCGAGTTTAATACCAACAGTGTAATTTCTTGAAAGCTGGCCTGTGCATGTCAGGACCAAATCACCTAATACGCTTAACCCGCGAAACGTCTCTTCTCTTGCACCCATTGCCACACCGAGGCGCGTTATCTCCGCAAGTCCCCTTGTAATTAATGCTGCCCTTGCGTTAAAACCCAGAGTCAGAGCATCTGAAATGCCGGATGCAATTGCAATAACGTTTTTAAGGGCACCACCAAGTTCAGCGCCAAGAACATCATCATGTGTGTAAACTCTGAAATATTCCGTATTAAAGATTTTTTGAATACGTAAACCGGCATCACGGTCATGTGATGCTACTGTTACTGCTGTTGGCAGTTTTTTCATAACCTCTTTTGCAAAGCTCGGACCTGAAAGTACAGCAACCTCATGTCCTGTAAGTTCTTGTAAAATAGCCGAGCCGGTCAAAAGAGTGCCTTTTTCTATTCCTTTTGACGCGCAGATTATCCGTGCAGCCCCGGATATATATGGGAGAGCTGTCTTAAAAACATTCCTTGTGTGTTGAGTGGGCACAACGCCAAGAATATACTCAGATCGCTGTACAACATCTTCAATCCTGTGGGAAACTTTAATACTTTCAGGAATAGAAAATTGGCTCAGAAAGACCGGGTTAATCCTCGTCCTGTTTATCTCTTCGGCAAGGTCTTCCTCATATACCCACAGGGATACATCATACCCTTTATCTGCAAGAAGTGAAGCAAGAGTTGTTCCCCATGAACCGGCACCTATTACGGCTATATAGCTCACGCTTTATAATCCCCTGTCTTATTCAATAAATGATAGCACTATTGTCCTTTTGTAACAAGAAATTAAGAAGTTAAGCCTCTTTCTCCATGATTCAGCGATATTAGAACATGCCGACCTTGAAGCTTTCCTAATCTGATGGGTAAGAGAGTATTTTTCCTCCTCAGGAAAATCTTTTGTAATCTCATATATTTTCATTGCCACTGTAAATGCTTTTTGATAGACATCTAAATCTCTAAAATGCTTTATTTCTATTTTCCTGTTTATCATTTTCTCTTTAATTCTTATCTTCCTAGTTTCTTATCTTCTTAACTTCTCGTCTTTCGCTGCACCTTGGCCCATGTATCACGTAATGTTACCGTCCTGTTAAATACCAACCTTTCATTGGAAGAATCAACGGAATCAACGCAGAAATAACCCAGTCTTTCGAACTGGTATCGACTTCCCGGTTCTGCACCTGCCAGACCCGGCTCAACACGGCAGGACGTCAACCTCTCTAATGACCCTGGATTCAGATACGCTCTAAAATCAGGGCCATTTTTTTCTTCGTCCGGGTTTGCTTTTACCAAGAGATTATTGTACAGGCGTACTTCAGCCCCAAGCGAGTGGGCGGCTGAAACCCAGTGCAGAGTTGCCTTAACCCTGCGCCCGTCCGGAGAATCACCGCCCCGTGTCTTCGGATCATAGGTACAATGCAGCTCAATCACTTCGCGGGTCTGTTCATCCCTGACAACCCGAACGCATGTGATATAGTACGCGTATCGCAGCCGCACCTCCCTGCCGGGCGCAAGACGGAAAAACTGCTTCGGCGGCTTCTCCAGAAAATCCTCCTGCTCGATGTACAGAACACGCGAGAAGGGAACCTTCCGTGTCCCCATAGCCGGATCCTCCGGATTGTTTATAGCCTCCATCTCTTCTACCTGATCTTCAGGGTAGTTATCAATAACCACCCTGAGCGGACGCAGCACGGCCATCACACGCTGGGCACATCTATTCAGATCTTCGCGGATGCAGTACTCAAGCAACGCCATATCCACCACACTATCCTTCTTGGCCACTCCGATGCGTTCACAGAAGTTTCGGATTGACTCAGGTGTATAGCCGCGTCTCCGTAAACCGGATATTGTCGGCATCCTGGGGTCATTCCATCCGCTGACATACTTCTGTTCAACCAGTTCACGAAGTTTCCGCTTACTCATCAAGGTATGGCTTAGATTGAGACGTGCGAACTCGATCTGCCGTGGATGATAAATATTCAAAGCATCCAGAAACCATTCATACAGGGGGCGGTGATCCTCAAACTCCAGAGTGCACAGAGAATGCGTAATTCCCTCAATAGAGTCTGAAATGCAGTGAGCATAGTCGTACATCGGATAGATGCACCATTTGCTGCCGCTCCTGTGATGTTCTGCATGTAAGATGCGGTATATTACCGGATCACGCATATTCAGGTTTCCAGATGCCATATCAATCTTTGCCCGGAGTGTACGGGAACCGTCCTCAAATTCGCCCGCCTTCATGCGCCCGAACAGGTTAAGGTTTTCCTCGACTGAACGGGTACGATAGGGGCTGTCCCTGCCGGGCTCGGTCAGGGTGCCGCGGTGCTCTCTGATCTCTTCTGCGCTCAAGTCGCACACATACGCCTTACCATCCCTGATTAACTGTA
>CAYFYW010000291.1:0-4413 GCA_964347425.1 uncultured Nitrospirales bacterium | reverse complement strand
GCGTATTCAATGAGACTAGGACTTTTGTGAGGAACGAATGAAAGTCCTTAGTCGTTATTAATCCCGATTTATCGGGAGCCAGGCGGTTGAGATTGCTTACGGGCTGGTGATAGGCTCTAGGAAACTTTTTAGAAATAGCTTACATCGGGGCGTAGCGCAGCCTGGTAGCGCGCCTGCTTTGGGAGCAGGATGTCGGAGGTTCAAATCCTCTCGCCCCGACCATTTAGTTGACAGCTGTCAGTTGTTAGTTCATAGTAAAAAATTGAACTCAAAGGACTACTGTCAACTGTGATCTGTGAACGGTTAACTAATTATGCGCCTGTAGATCAGCTGGATAGAGCATCTGCCTTCTAAGCAGAGGGTCCGGGGTTCGAGTCCCTGCAGGCGCGCCATGAAAATTTTGTTAATACAAAATTTTCAGTTAACAGTCAACAGTTGTCAGTTTTCAGTAAAGAATTTGTTAAAATTATACTATCAACTGTTAAACTGTGAACCGTGAACTGTCGTTAGTCGGTGAGTGTAGCTCAGCTGGTTAGAGCATCTGACTGTGGCTCAGAGGGTCGCGGGTTCGATCCCCGTCACTCACCCCAAAAAAGTCAACTTATAACAATTAACTTTTAACTCTAAACTGTTATTTGTTATAGGTTCTAGGTTATTGGTTATTAGTTGCTGTTTTGCGCCTGTAGCTCAGCG
This sequence comes from uncultured Nitrospirales bacterium, assembly GCA_964347425.1. Classification (GTDB taxonomy): domain Bacteria; phylum Nitrospirota; class Thermodesulfovibrionia; order UBA6902; family BMS3Bbin08; genus CAYFYW01. The sequence continues at coordinate 3,720 of CAYFYW010000291.1, read as the reverse complement.
GATTAGAGCATCGGCCTCCGGAGCCGAGTGTCGGAGGTTCAAATCCTCTCAGGCGCGCCATAAAATTTTGCGCGAGCAAAATTTTCAGTGAACTGTTATCAGTTGACTGTTCACAGGAAAAATTGACTAATCTGTCAACTGTGAACTAATTTGTTGACAGCCAATAGTTGTCTGTTTACAGTACAACATGGGATTTGGCTTTGAAAATTTAGAAGTTTATAAGAAAGCAATTATTTTTGCTAACAACGTATATAGAATTACACGAGATTTTCCAGTTAATGAATCTACGGGCTTACATCACAGATAAGAAGAGCTTCAGTATCAGTTTCTTCTAATATCGCAGAGGGCAGTGGGAGATATCATAAGAAAGACTTTACTCAATTCCTCAGAATATCAAGAGGTTCGTTGTATGAATGCATCCCTCTTTTTGAAATCGCATACAAGGAGAAATATATTAAAAAAACAGGCTCATGAAGATTTAATAAGCGATTGCCATGAGCTTGCAAAAATGATAAATGGATTGATTAAATCCTTAAAAGACTGACAACTGTTAAGTAGCTGTTTTCGCTGTGAGCTGTTAACTGTTTATTGCTTTTCTTATTAACTGACAACTATTATCTGTGAACTGTTAACTGACGTTATGTGGGCCGTTAGCTCAGCCGGTAGAGCAGCTGACTCTTAATCAGCGGGTCCGGGGTTCGACCCTCCGACGGCCCCCCATTTTCTGCTTTAAAAACTTTCGGATTTGAGAATTCGGTTTGCCATTAGTAATTCTCACACAGTAGTTCATAGTGCGCCTGCAAACGTTTTTAGCTATAATTGAATATCCTAAGTATATTTCTTTGCCGCTATATCGCTTTTTTCATCTTTCTTCTTCTTATCAGCTTATCTATTTCAACGGCAAAAACGACTGTAACAGATACTGTAACTATCTCAATCCATTCGGGAATTGCTATTGGCACTGTCCTGAATATCCATTGAAAGGCCGGTACATAGAGCACGGCGAGATGTGCAAGAAGAGCGGTTATCATGCTTAAGAATAAAAAAGGATTGCTCATCAGAGACATCTTGAATATGGACTGCATCTCGGCACGGGAGTTCCAGGCCTGGAAAAACTGGAAAAATACCATTGTGGTTACAGCCACAGTTCTTGCCTGGTCAATCGAATCCCCCGACCTAATTGCCAGTATATAATTGAAAATCACCCCAAGAGATATTACAGATCCAACAAGTATAGTCCTCTGGATTAAAAGCTTTGACATTATTCCCTCCTGCGGATGTCTCGGCGGTCTGTCAATTATTCCCTTTTCTCCCGGCTCAAAAGCAAGGGCAACATCCTGAAACCCGTTTGTTACCAGGTTTATCCAAAGAAGCTGTGCAGGCACGTAAGGTATAGGCAGTCCGAGCAGCATGGCGCCTATAATGGACAGGATTGCCGCAATTCCAGTGGGAATGAGAAAGAAAGTAACCTTTTTTATGTTATCAAATACTACTCTTCCCTCTTCAACCGCATTAAATATGCTTGCGAAATTATCGTCCGCAATAACCATGTCAGCAGCTTCCTTTGCAACGTCTGTTCCTGTTCTGCCCATTGCTATGCCAATATGCGCAGCCTTTAACGCAGGAGCGTCATTGACTCCGTCACCTGTTACTGCCACTATATCGCCATGTTTTTTAATCTGTTCGACGATTCTCAACTTATGCTGTGGCGCAACCCTCGCATATACTGAGACATCTTTTACTTTCCGGTAGAGCTCTTCATCGCTAAAATTCTCAATCTCTTTCCCTGTAAGTACCCCAGCGTCATCACTTATTATCCCCAATTTTCTTGCTACTGCTTTAGCTGTTACGGAATGGTCGCCGGTTATCATCACTATCCTTATACCTGCTTTTTTACATCCATCAACAGCCCTTATCGATTCCTCCCTCGGCGGGTCTATCATCCCCTGTAAGCCAGCAAAGATAAGATCTGTCTCTACATCCTGATGCGTTATCTCCTCAACAGTATCTGGTACTTCCTTGTAGGCCATTGCAAGAACCCTGAGTCCTTCCTGTCCAAAGGCATCTCCTGCGCGAAAGAAGTTGTCTTTCTGCAGTTCATCGGTAATCATGCACTCGGTACATATATCAAGCAGTCCGTCAAGAGAGCCTTTGGCGAATATAAATTTTTTATTTCCATGTTTATGCAGGGTAGCCATATATCCTCGATCAGATTCAAAAGGAATAATCGCTGTCTGCTGATAGCTTTCCCTTTCTTCCTCAGGTTTGAGACCGGCTTTCATGGCCGCAACTATCAGGGCTCCTTCAGTCGGGTCGCCATCTACTTTATACTGGCCGTCTTCCTCATAAACGTCAGACTCATTACAGAGCAGGCCTATCCTTAAACACTGCTTAAGCATTATCAATCTGTCTTTTTCAACCGGCATCATTTCATGGAGCAATTCCCCTCGTGGTTCATATCCAGTTCCCGTAAACTCATATGTATGCTCCCCATCGTAAACAAGCCTGACAGTCATCTCATTTTTAGTTAATGTTCCTGTTTTGTCAGAACTTATTATAGTTGTGCTCCCGAGCGTCTCTACAGCATGGAGTTTGCGTATAATGGCATTCCGCCTTGACATCCTTGCCACACCGATCGCCAGTGTTATGGTAACAACAATGGGAAGGCCCTCGGGAATGGTTGCAACAGCTGCAGCCACTGCGGTCAGGAACATATCTCTTGCACTTCCACCCAGCAGAATTCCGACAACAAAAACAACGAGAGATGCTGCAACAACGAGAATTCCGATATTTCTTGCAAAGGTGCTTATCTTTTTCTGTATCGGCGCCTTTACTATGCCGACATCTTTTACTTCCAGAGCAATTTTCCCTAATGTAGTTTGTGAACCTGTTGCAACAACAATCCCTTTTGCTCTGCCATGCACAACAAGCGTTCCCATAAAGGCCATATTCCTCTGGTCTCCGGGTGTCAGATCACCCTCCACTATAGTGGAGGCAATCTTCTCAGTCGGGACTGATTCACCCGTGAGCATAGCCTCTTCGACTCTTAATTCCAGTTTATGAAACAGTCTAAGGTCAGCGGGTACTTTGGCACCAGACGAAAGGACAACAATATCGCCGGGCACGAGTTCTTCACTGTTTATCTCCTTTTCTTTGCCGTCCCTTATAACTCGTGCTTTTGGAACGACCATTTTTCGAAGAGACCTCAAACTCTCCTCAGCCTTAAACTCCTGTATGAAGCCGATGACAGCATTTACTATAACCACTGCAAAGATAACGCTGGAATCTATGTACTCCTGCAGAAGAAGTGTTACCAGCCCGGCGATGAACAGAATATAAATCAACGGACTTTTGAACTGGTGAATGAGTATTTTAATTCTGCTGATCTTTTTTTCTTCGGCAAGCCTGTTCGGTCCGTATCTGGCAAGGCGTTCTTTTGCTTCGGCAGCAGCCAATCCATTTTCAGAGGTCTTAAACTTATCAAAAATTTCTTTTACATCAAGCTGATACCAGTTCATTCATCACCTCGTCTCACAACATGAAACAGTTCATAGTATAGTATATACACAATTTTCCCCGGGGACAAAATATCAATTTTTAGTTCAAGTGAAAAACCCCCTTATCATCTTCCTTTTTCTCATAAAATCGCTATAAAAAATATATCCACCGCCGAAATTTTAAAATATACTTCGATTAACTCAGTATTTATTTTGCGAGGTT
>CAYFYW010000290.1:0-3721 GCA_964347425.1 uncultured Nitrospirales bacterium | reverse complement strand
GTGTCAGGCTTCATGCCTGATGGTGCTTTTCATATTTGAGGGTGGTGACTCTGTCAAGATTTTTTCATGTGCTGGCTGACTGGAACTCCCTTTCTATGTCCACCTTCCGGGTATTTTGGTATTGCAAAACCTACAACGGTCATTTTCCAGATTGAACTGACCTAGAAAGTAACCTCTCCTTTCTATAAGAATCTTCCCGCAGTTATGACAGTAAGTATGGCATCCTTCATGTCCGGGCACATTACCCAGATAGACATAGTGAATCCCTTCCTTCAGGGCCAAATCTCTAAACTGTTCAAGTGTCTTTATGGGTGAAGGAGGTAATCTGGTCAGCTTGTATTGCGGGAAAAATCTTAAGAAGTGGAGGGGGTAGTCAGGCCCAAGCTCCTCTAAAATCCATCCACACATTCGCTTGATCATATCAGGATCATCCACATAGGTGGGAACCACAAGGGTGGTCATTTCAAACCAGACTCCCTCCTGGTGAAGGGTCTTGAAGGTGTCAAGAACGGGCCACAGGGTGCCACCATTGAGAGCGAGATATATGCGGTTGTCATAGGATTTCAGATTGATATTGGCCCCATCAAGATACTTGGCAAGTTCAATGAGGGGTTTTCTATTTATGTACCCATTTGAAACCAACACATTTCTCAGGCCTGCCTCTCTCGCCAATTTGGCCGTATCATACATATATTCATAATAGGTAATCGCCTCAGAATAGGTATAAGCAATGGAAGGGGCGTTGCTCTTTTTTGCTGCCCGCACTACATCGGGAGGAAATAATTCGTAGTGTCTGACCTCTTCCGGCTTCCGCTGTGAGATTTCCCAGTTCTGACAGTTCAGACACCTGAAATTGCATCCCGTAGTGGCTATGGAAAATATGGGAGTTGCCGGAAAAAAATGATTGAGGGGTTTCTTCTCAATAGGATCAATGTGCACAGAACAAGGGTTTCCATAGGCAAGGGAGTATAATTTGCCCCCAATATTCACCTTTGAGCGACAGATGCTGCGATCCCCTGCTGAGAGAATGCATCGATTGGGACAGACCTGGCACTGCACCTGGGTACTCCCCTTCGTGTAATGAAAGGCCTCAATGGACCACTTCCACGGCTCGGAGGGGGCATCACCCCTGAATATGTGACCCTTTACGCTTTTGCCGTTATTCTTTTTACTCGGCCAGAAGGCATAACCCTGCCCTGCGCAAAGAAGCGCTGAAGCGCCTATGCCCATAGATTTCAGAAACTCTTTTCGCGTCATCAACCGGCTCATTCTCAACGCCCCTTTATCTTGGAAAATAGTATGACCATATTACTCGAAATTTTTATGAGTATCAAAAAAATAACGGCCGATTGAATTCCCCACAAAGGGATCAAGAGAGTCCCTGTGGCAACGGTACCCACAGCAGCTCCGGTCAGATCAGCGGCAAGGCAGCCTGCTGCAGGACTCTGCCTTTCGCCAATTATGTTAGCGGCCACAGGAAATTGGAATCCACAAAAGAAGGAGAAAACAAAACAGTAGAGCAAGAAATAGAATTGGCTAAGCTCCCCTCTAAAAAAGCTGACCCATACAAAAAAGACTAACAACAGTCCCAAGAGAATGATCTCAGACATTATAAGCCTGCCTATGTTTCCCTCTTTATAAAGATTCCCCATCATGGCGCCGGGGAGCAAACCTAGCAGAAAGACAGTAACTATGGCTCCGATTTTCAAATAGATGTATCCATAGATTACCTGAAAGGTGAATACCACGAGCATCTCCACTCCCATGGTCGCCAGCCCCGTGGAAAAAAGAATATATTCCTCTTTCTTCATGAATATGAAATAGAGGAGGGTGAGGCCCAGCAGAACCAAGAAAAATGCCTTTGGCGAGGTCCCATGTTTCATGAACCATTCCTGGAAAATGACGTTCATGACTCGCGGCTCAAAATCGGTGTTGACATACTCCTTTGTGTCCAGAATTTCTTGGAGCTTGTCTATCCTTTCCTTGGTTACGTTGCCATAATAAAAGCCCTGGACATAGGCCGTTCGAATTGACTTCCTCTCCAATCTGGAGGGTACGTCTGTCCACAGTCTCCCATCCCTGCACAGGAAATAGGCTTCTCCACCGGGTAGAACGAGGACGTTCTCAAAGTGCAGACGCGCTGTATTGTATATGATGGAGAGCTTCTTCTTCCTCACTTCGCTAACATAGTTGGGAGAATATTTGAGCCCGAAAGAGAGAATCCCCCCTTTAGATAGGATCTTTTTTGTAAGGGAGAAAAACTCACTCGTAAAAAACCTGTTTATCTGGAAGGTGTCTGGGTCAGGAAGGTCAATAATAATAGCGTCATATCTATTGTCAGTTGTCTTGACATAATTCCTGCCATCCGTATTCTTAATGCTCAGAATGGCAGTTTTTCTTATGAAACCAAGCTCTTGCGCCACACCCGTCAGGTAGGGATCCAGCTCCACATAATCAACATGCCTCGGGTTATATTTTGCCACCTCACCCAGGGTTTCACCAAGTCCTCCTGACACCAGAAGGACATACTCAACCCTTTCCAGTTGGCTCAGGGGATAGTGAATCTTCTCTTCGCTATTTATGATATTGGCATCAGAGTAAAGGGGGGCACCGGATTCCCAAAACGTATGCTGTGGGCCCTCTTTCGTAATCACAATTCTTCCATATGGGGACTCCAGGTACTGAGCAATATCTCCATATTGTTTGGATAAGGTGCCTGTTTCAAAATGGCCATTCAGAGAAAATAGATAAAAGAGAGAAATTGATAGGACTGCGGGCAAAAGAAGATAATATCTTCGAGACACGAACAGTAGGATTAAGCCCACGACGATCATTAAGCCTGAAGTAATGGCTATTGTCTTAAAAGGCTTCACCCAATAGACCAGGATGAAACTGAACATTATCCCGCCAGAAATGTCCCCAACGCTGTCTGTGAGGTAGAGTTGTCCCGATGTGAAAGGGTAGTCATTGTCGTGTAGAGCTTTCAAGGAATATGGGAGGATAAACCCGACCATGAGGCAATATGGGGTCGTGGCTGCCATGATATAAAAAAAGATTTGATGGAAACCAGGAGAGACACCGTGGATAAAGATGGTTTCCCTGAGCTCCCGGATGAGGATAATTTGGATGAGCGGCCAGAGGGCCATTAAAATGGTGAGCAGAGCGTAGAAGGTGAGGGAGGAGCGTCTGACAAGTTTTGCAGCCAGGCTACCAAGGCCAGTCAACAGCAACCACGAGAACAGCACTAGGGAAATGGTGACTTCATTTCCATGAAACTGGGATAAGAATTCCCTTATGGTGACAAGCTGAACCGCAATGGAAGATATCCCTGTTCCTATGATGGACCATATGATAAGGCGCTTAACATTTATCATTTATCATCTATCATTTATCATTTATTACTTATCATCTATCATTTATCAATGGGTAAATAAACAGCGTGTAATGTCCAACTATTAATGACCAGTGATCAATGTTCAACTTCTAACAGGTTGCTGAAAACCCTCACCATGCTGTCACTCCCGCGCAGGCGGGAGTCCAGAAGGTAGCGGAATCACTGGATTCCCGCTTTCGCGGGAATGATATAAGAGGATGGTTATAGCCTTTATGAGCAATCTGTAATAATAGATGATAAATGCCCAATAATAAATGTGAAATGATAAATGTCTAGTGTTCCTCGAAGGCCTGAACCTGGTAGGTGGAGACTTCAAGGTTTTCCCTT
>CAYFYW010000289.1:0-3000 GCA_964347425.1 uncultured Nitrospirales bacterium | reverse complement strand
ACAGTGAATACAGAATAAAAAGGGTCAATGAAGCATATGTTAATATGAAGAACAGACAGATTGATGATCTCATAGGTAAAAAGTGTTTCGAAGTTTTACATGAAAGAAGCAGTGTATGCAGGGAATGTATTGTTGAAAAGACCATATCATCTGCGGATAAATGTATAAAGGAGAAACTTTTGATTGCCGAGGATGGAAAGGAAACATGGTTTGAAATTTACGCCTATCCGATTTTCGATGACAAAGGAGATGTATCTCATGTAATTGAATATACAAGGGACATAACCGACCGCAAATGTGCTGAGCAGGCTCTTCGGGAAAGTGAAGAACGGTATGCACTGGCAGCACGCGGTGTCAATGACGGGTTGTGGGACTGGAATGTAAAGACAGACGTGATCTATTTTTCCTCCCGCTGGAAATCAATGCTCGGCTTCAATGATGATGAGGTTCAAGACGATCCCGAGGAGTGGTATAAAAGGGTTCATCCTGCTGACCGCAAGAAGGTGAAGACCAAGATGGAAAATCATATTAACGGGCATTTTCCTCACTTCGAATGTGAATATCGTATGTTACATAAGGATGGAACTTATCGCTGGGTGCTTGCCCGCGGACTTGCTGTGAGGGACGGGTCGGGGAAAGCATACCGTATAGTCGGGTCACAGACAGACATTACAGAACGCAAGGTAGCTGAGGAGCAATTGATGCACGATGCCTTCCACGATATCCTGACAGGTCTGCCCAACCGTGCCTTGTTCATGGACCGTTTGAACCATGCTGCCGATCGCTCAAAACGAAGCAAAGATTACCCGTTTGCCGTGCTCTTTATTGACATAGACCGTTTCAAGGTTCTCAATGACAGCCTCGGTCATTCTGTAGGTGACCAGCTGCTTATTAAGGTTGCCAGGAGACTTGGTAAAAGTCTTCGTCCGGGTGATACCGTCGCACGTCTCGGCGGAGATGAGTTTGCCATTCTACTCGAGGACCTTAAAGACAAAGATGAGGCACTGCAGATTACCGAACGGATTCAAAAGGAGATTTCCTTTCCCCTTGTTCTTGATGGACAGGAGGTCTTCACCTCTGCCAGTATAGGTATCAAACATAGTTCTACGGGATACACCCGGCCGGAGGATCTGTTACGCGATGCCGATATCGCTATGTATCATGCCAAAACGAATGGCAGGGCAGGATATGAGGTTTTCAATGGAGGGATGTACACTGACGCTGTAGCTCGTTTGCAGATGGAAACTGACCTGCGGCAGGCAATCGAACGGCGTCAATTCTTTCTTCACTATCAGCCCGTGATTTCAGCGGCGACCGGGAAAATCACGGGGTTCGAAGCTCTTGTGCGCTGGAGACATCCTGTCCAGGGTATCATTTACCCGAATGATTTCATTCCGGTAGCAGAAGAAACTGGTCTGATTGTTTCTATCGGCGAATGGGTGCTTTTTGAGGCATGCCGCCAGACAAGATTATGGCAAGAGCAATTTCCTGTAGAGCCGCCGTTAAAGGTAAGCGTTAATATCTCCAGCAGGCAGTTACTGCCTGCTCTTACCGAGCAGATAAGAAAAATCCTTCAGGATACCGGTCTTAAGCCGTGCAATTTGATACTCGAGATTACTGAAAGCATGATTATGGAAAATGCCGAGGCAATAGCCCCCCTGCTGATACAGTTAAGAGACATGAATGTACGAATACAGATTGATGATTTCGGTACCGGATATTCATCCTTAAGCTATTTACACCATTTTCCCATCGATGCATTAAAGATTGACCACACCTTTGTTAGAAAGATAGATACCAATGAAGAGAATTTTGAGATTGCCAAGGCTATTGCAACCCTGGCCCATAATCTGAACATGGATGTTGTTGCTGAGGGAGTGGAAACTGCGGAGCAGCTTGCACAGATCAAAATGCTTGAATGCGAGTATATGCAGGGATATTTATTCTCTGAGCCGCTGGACAGTAAACATGCAGAGTCTCTTTTGAAGAGAGTGCGATTCGATTTATTGCATTCGAAGCACAATTAAAAGCTGATAGTTATCAGGATACCGGCTGATTGCACGTAACCCGGGGCAGGAAATAAGGGGCGATTAGTTTGTAAATTATTACTCAACGATCTTAGAAAAGTCTCCCAGTGAATCAAATACCTTTCTCACGGTAGCGAGTAAAGCAAGCCTGTTTTCTTTTATTTCAGGTTTTTTATCCATTACCAGGACACTGTCAAAAAATGTATTTATAGGTTTTGACAGTTCAAAGAGAGCTTTGTAATCGTTTCCCATTAATTTATCGTTGACCTCTCGTGCGGCGTTGAATAGATCCTTTTCTGCAGGCTCTAATAACAAGTCTTTTTTTACTTCCGCGTGCTGACCTTTACCAAGAATATTATAGACCCTCCTGGCAGATGTTAAAACTTCTGAAAAGTCAGGTTCCTTCTTCATAAGCGAAAGGATTTTGATTTTGTTTTTTATGTCTTTTATTGAGATTTTACCGGTGGTCTCGGCCCGATCTTCAGTCGCTGTGCTTTCCTGAACCGAAAGCACGGAATGAATAGTGTCATAGCTAAAACCTTCATTTAAGAACATACCCTCAAGTCTTTGATAAAAAAAATTCAAAATTTCAATGCTCAATGTCTTCCCGGCCGGAAAATAACTTTCAATCCCCTGGAGTGCCCTGTTAATGAGAATGTCCAGGGAAACAGGATAGTCCTTATTCTGAAGTATGTTTATTATTCCTATTGCCTGCCGTCTCAAGCCAAAAGGGTCCTCGGAACCAGTAGGTTTGAGCCCGACAGAGAAAAAGGACGCTATATTATCTATCTTGTCTGCGAGCGATATTATAGAGCCTGTTGCACTCGATGGCAGTGTATCGCCTGCAAATTTTGGCATATAGTGTTCATAGATGGCCGCAGCTGTCTGACTGTCCTCGTCTGAATTTTTGGCATAAATCATCCCTATATAGCCCTGTAATTCAGGAAACTCCCTTACTATCCCTGTTACAAGG
>CAYFYW010000288.1:0-2977 GCA_964347425.1 uncultured Nitrospirales bacterium | reverse complement strand
TATTGTTTCCGAATATCCCGATTTTCTCATTGAATCCTTTATTTTTTTTACAAAATCCCATCGTGTATTCCTGTCTGCAGGCTGCATGGTGACCTTGGGCAGAGTCGATGGAATTTTATCGTATCCGTAAAGTCTTGCTATCTCTTCAATCACATCCATATCATTTTGAATGTCCTGTCTGAAACTCGGCGGTATAACAGTAATACCTTCAATCGCCGTCTTGTTTTCAATACCAAGTCCTGTCAGCACCCCCTGCACCAGAGATGGTCGAATGTCTGCCCCTATTATTGTATTGATTTTTTCATACCTCACTGATATATGTCTGGGTTTGAAGGGTTTTGGATAGATATCAGTCACTTTTGTGGTCTTTCCTCCTGAGACGTCAATAATAAGCTGTGCTGCCCTGTTAAGAGCTGCGACAGTTCCATTTATGTCCGCCCCTCTCTCAAATCTGTATGAAGCCTCGGTATCCAGATCAAGGGCCTTTGATGTTCTGCGTATGGAGAGAGGATCGAAGTAAGCACTTTCAAGAAGGATGCTTGCTGTGGATGGGGTAACCTCGGTATTCAGTCCCCCCATGACGCCTGCTATTGCAACCGGTTTCTTTGCATCCCATATTAAAAGCATGTCCTGGCTTAGAGGTCTATTTTCATTGTCAAGGGTCTGAAAGGTATCGACAGAACCAGCGGTTTTGATGACGATTGTTTTGTCGTCGAGTTTGTCCAGATCAAAGGCATGCAGGGGATGACCCATTTCCAGAAGTACATAGTTAGTGATGTCTACTATGTTGTTCGTTGGTCGAAGACCATGTGATTCAAGCCGTTTTGAAATCCAGTCAGGTGAAGATTCAACCTTAATGCCGTATATTATCCGTGACGAATATCGGGGGCAAAGATGAGCGTCTTTTATATCGATAAAAGGCATGGCCCCTTCTTCTTTTTGTATGGAAACCGGGATATCTTTAAAAGGGATTCCCAGGATAGCAGATATCTCGCGCGCAATGCCTCTTATACTCAGGCAGTCAGGTCTGTTCGGAGTAACACTGATTTCTAATATAGAGTCGTCTTCATCCCTGCTATTCGGGACTATATCCTCTACCTCCAGTCCGGCCATGGTAAGTGCATTCGCCAGCTCTGCAGGGGTAAGAGTAAAATCAACAAATTCTTTAAGCCATTTAAAAGAAGCCTTCATTCAGTTTACTCCAGTAAACCTGTGACATCTGCTTTTATTGTCTGTGAAATCATTTTTAAAATTGCTCCAGGAATCTTTTATCGTTCTCAAAAAAGAGCCTGATGTCGTCTATACCGTATTTAAGTATCGAAATCCTTTCTATTCCCATGCCGAATGCAAAGCCAGTGTATGTGTCAGGCCCATAACCGACTTTTTCGAATACTTTCGGGTTAATCATGCCCGCACCCAAAATCTCAACCCAGCCACTGTTTTTGCATATCTTGCATCCTCTTCCGTTACATATAACACAGCCTATGTCAACTTCCGCACTCGGTTCGGTAAAGGGAAAGAAGCTTGGACGAAACCTGACAGGAGTATCTGCCCCAAAAACTGCATGCGCAAAAACTTCTAAAACACCTTTGAGGTCGCTCATTGAAATACGTTCGTCAACCATGAATCCCTCTAACTGTTGAAACATTGGTGTGTGGCTTACATCTGCATCGCACCGGTATACTTTGCCGGGAACAATGATTTTAAGAGGAGGTTTGTTTTTTTCCATTACGCGTATCTGGACAGGTGAAGTATGCGTTCTTAAAACAATGTCGTCAGTAATATAAAAAGTGTCCTGCATATCCCGGGCAGGATGGTCCTTTGGGAAATTTAGGGCCTCGAAGTTGTAATAATCAGTTTCTATTTCGGGCCCCTCCTCAACCCTGAAGCCCAGTGATAAGAAGACATTTATAATTTCGTCAAGAACTATGCTGGTGGGGTGCATGTGTCCGAAAGGTGTAAAACATCCAGGGATTGTGATGTCAATACGATGAGTTTTCAGGGTCTTGTCCACTTCTGAAGATTTAAAAAAGTCTTCCTGTTTTCTCAGAAGACTCTCAATATAGTTTTTTGTCTCATTGAGGGCACGGCCATAACCTGGTCTGTCTTTCTTTGAGATCGAGCTCAGGGACTTAATCTTTTCTGTAAGGATCCCCTTTTTCCCCAGATATTTGATTCTGATATTGTGGACCGCGTTTAGATCACCTGCTTTTTCAAGTTCTTCCCGAACCAGGTCTTTTATTAAAAATACTTTTTTTATCATAATAATTATGAAAAGGTAGGAGTAATGTCAAATTACGAAGTAATTTGAAGCCTAGACTTTTGTACCCTGGGTTTGTTCTCTTGCTATCCTTACGAGTTCATCAAATGCCTTGGGATCTCTAACAGCAATGTCTGCCAATACCTTTCTATTCAGATTTATTTTTGCTTTTAAAAGGCCGTTCATAAATTGGCTGTATGTCATGCCAAGTGCCCTTACGGCGGCATTAATCCTGACTATCCACAATGATCTGCATTCTCTCTTTTTTACCCTTCTGTCCCTGTAGGCATATCTTAAAGCCTTGTCCACTGCTTCTGTTGCGACTCTGTACAGCCGGCTTTTCCCACCGTAATATCCCTTGGCCATCTTGAGGACTTTTTTTCTTCTTCTTCTTGTTTTGAATCCACCTCTTACTCTCGGCATCCATTCCTCCCAATAAACAGTTCAAACAGTTTAAACGGCTTAAACAGATTGAACCCCGTTTTATAATAAACTTATAATTTTACCATAATTAGCCTTCTTGATCAAAGTACTTTGTCTGAGTCGTCGTTTTCTTTTAGATGACTTGCTGGTCAGTAAATGGCTTTTGCTTGCTTTGCTTCTTTTTATCTTACCGGACTTTGTTATTTTGAATCTCTTTGCTGCACCTCTATGGGTTTTCTTTTTTGGCATTTTATTCTCCTTTATATGCAAGTCATTCAGTCAATAAGTAATTAA